>JANPNB010000018.1:0-34171 GCA_031427275.1 Alphaproteobacteria bacterium
CCTTCGCCACAGCTGTCTTTCCGTGATTTTGCATGATCGCCAGCACGCAGTGGATTTGCAGATCGGGTCGGTCCAGGTCTGGCCTGGATTTCAAAAATGCGCCGGACTCAAGGAACTGCCGCCGCCCCAACCCCTTCTTGAACAACAGATAGTTCAACCCGATGAACAGCGTCTTGATCCCCTTGCGCTGCGAAAACGCGGTGATCGGCTGTGGGCATTCCCAGGACATGGTGACGTCCAAATGGTCCTGCAAGTTCTCGCCGACGCCCTTCAGCGGGTGAACCAGAGCAATGCCGTGCTTGGCCAACTCCTCTGGGTTTCCAATGCCTGACAGCTGCAAGATCTGCGGCGACTGCACTGCGCCGGCGCAGAGCAACACCTCGCGATCCGCATGGACGGTCTTGCGTGCCTTGGTCTTTTCGTCGGCATATTCCACGCCGACTGCCACGCCGTTCTCGACGATAATCCGCGTGGTTCGGGCACCGGTCAGGCAGGTCAGATTGGGGCGTTGCGATACCGGGTGCAAATAGCCGCGCGCCGCGCTCCACCGCTCACCGTCATGGATGGTCAGCTGATAGGGACCCCAGCCTTCCTGTTGGAATCCGTTGAAATCCGCCGTTACCTTGTGCCCCGCCTGACGTCCGGCTTCGATGGTCGCGCTATAGATCGGGTTCTTGTCTGAGGCTTTGGACACCCTCAGCGGGCCTGAGCCGCCGTGCCATTCATCCCCGCCCCCCTCCAGGGCTTCGGAGCGTTTGAAATAGGGCAACACGTCCTTATAGGCCCATCCCTCCAGGCCCATTTGCCGCCACTGATCATAGTCCCGCGCATGACCGCGGATATAGACCATGCCGTTGATCGAGGACGACCCACCCCAGCCCTTGCCGCGCGGCCACCAGAGCTTGCGGTTGTCCAGGTTCGGCTCGCCTTGGGTCCAGAAACCCCAGTTGTAGGTGCCCTTGTCACCGATCAACCCGCCTACTCCGGCCGGCATCCGGACCAATAGCGAGTTGTCCTTCACGCCGGCTTCCAACAGTAGAACCTTGATCGCTGGGTCCTGCGTCAACCTATTGGCCAGCACGCAACCTGCGGAGCCCGCGCCGATGATGATATAGTCGTAGCGGTCCATCGGGGATCCTTATCGGCGTTCAGTTGGTGGGGAACTTACAATCCCCTTTGCCCATGGCAAGACATCGAGATCAAAAAGTTGACGCTGGCGTCACAATAGTGATCACCGCCCTTTCCAGGCTGGCGGGCGCTTCTGCGCAAAGGCCATTGGGCCCTCGACGAAATCCTCGGATTTGAACAAGGCTCCGACGGAAGGATAACGGTTCTGGCCCTTGATCGCCGCCTCTAGCGTCGGTTCGTCCAGTCCCCGGAACACCGCCTCCTTGGAGGCGCGGATCGACATGGGCGAAAGTTCGGAGATCTGAGCGGCCCAGCGTCGGGCGGCTGTCATCAGATCAGCCGGGGCCACCACCTCATTGACAAAACCCAAAGTCTCTCCCTCGGCCGCCGAGACGCGACGCCCGGTCAGGATCATCCCCAACGCACGCTTAGTACCTATGGCGCGTGGCAAACGGTGCAACCCTCCGGCCAACGCTGCCAAGCCAACCCGTGGCTCCGGCAGGGCAAATACGGCTGTGTCAGCCGCCAGGATGATGTCGCAGGCCAACGCAATCTCAAAACCACCGCCCATGGCCACCCCATTGACCGCTGCAATCAACGGCTTGTTGAGGTCAAACCGCGAGGTCAGCCCAGCAAAGCCCGAAGGCGGACTGCCCATCACCCCGCCGCCTGCCTGATGCTTCAAATCATTGCCAGCCGAAAAGGCCCGCTCTCCAGCACCCGTGACGATGCCGACCCATTGTTCGGGGTCTGCCGCAAACGCGTCGAACGCTTCATGCAGTTCGAAATGGGCTGGCGAATGGAGCGCGTTCATGACCTCGGGGCGATTGAGCGTGAACACCGTCACCGGGCCTTCGCGCTCAACTCGGATGAATTCATAGGTCATGGATCGTCCTCCAGCTTGATTTCAGGCCAGTTCGCCGTGGCGCCGCAACGTCCGTCAAGCGGCGATCCACGCGGCTTGGGCCAAGCCTTGCAATTGCGAACAGATCAGTAAGGACATTGTCTCACAGCGAGACAGGGTCCGGGGGCGTTTTGGGATCCAAACCCGGTCAGGTTGGGCCTCAACAGGGTGGGGTCGCTGCATGTTTTCGGTTCGATATTCGCCACTCTTGGGGCTGTGCGTTGCCTTAGTCGCGGGCAGCGTCGCCAGTGATCATGTTTCGGGTGGTGCCCGTCAGACTGCGGCAAGAACGGCCCCGATGGCTGGAGCATATCTCCTAACCTCTCACACGCCCAAACAGTTCAGCACCGGACCAAGAGCGGGTTTCGTGCCGGTCGGGAACTCAGGCGAAGTCGGCCAAGAGCCTTCGCGCAGTGGCAATTTCTTCTCTGCGCCGCCTATTGGTTTCCAACGCCTGCAACTGGCGACGGCTGACGATATGGATCTATTCCGTTCCCACGGGGTTTCAGGCGGCGGCTCTGCTGGAGCCAATGGGTCGAGCGGCGCAGAGAGTCCGACATACGGCGGCGGGTCGGCTGGCTCATCCGGGGGCTCCGGCGGCGGTTCCGGCGGGTCTGGCCCCAGCTCAGGCGATAGCGTCGGGTCAGATCTGGGCGTTGCCGACCCGCTCACCCCAGGCACCCGCCCCAAGGCCGATGATGTCAAACCGGTCTTCGTTGAGACCGAGCTTGTGCTCGACCTGCCGCGCATCGACTCACCGCGCGGATCCATGGATGATCCCCTGTCAGGCGGCTCATCGAGTCTCGGCTTTGGCCCCTCCGGTGAGGGCAACTTCGGGCCAAAGCCCGGCCCAACGCTTTCCGGCGCAGTTCCCGAGCCCGCCAGCTGGGCGCTGATGATCTTTGGCTTTGGCCTGATCGGCGCGACTCTGCGGGGTCAGAAGCGCCCGAAACCGCTCGTCTAGCCGCGACCACTCAAAACAAGATCGGCGCGATAGCGCTTCCAATTGGCGACATAGTGCAGCGCGCCACCGGCCATCACCTGAGCCTGCATATCCGACAACTCACGCACCACCTTGCCTGGCGCGCCCATAACCAGGGAGTTGTCGGGAATTTCTTTGCCTTCGGTGATCAGGCAGTTGGCCCCGATCAGGCAGTTTTTCCCGATCTTGGCCCCGTTCAAGATGATCGAGCCGATACCGACAAGAGAATTATCCCCAATCGTGCAGCCATGCAGCATCACCAGATGTCCGACAGTCACGTTGGACCCTAGAGTCAGAGGTGACCCTGTATCAGTGTGCAGTACCGATCCATCCTGCACGTTCGAATTCTCCCCAATGATGATCGGGTCATTGTCGCCGCGCAGGGTAGCCCCCCACCAAATGGAGGCATTCTTCTTAAGAATCACGTTTCCGATCACCGCTGCATTTGGTGCAATCCAGTATTCATCGTCACTCGGCAGTTCCGGAACTATATCGCCCAAGTTATAGACAGCCATCCGCACACCCCATTTCTTGCAAAGAACCGCTTGCTTAACGGTTCATAAACCACGTTAGGATCATCTTAGTCGGGCGATTCGAGAGGGCGAAAGCCTTTCTCGCATCGGGCCACGGTCGAAGTTCGGCCAATGGCGTCCCGCATGACGGAGACGAGTGTGTTGCGTAGAGGGCTTGGGCGGGCATCTCCGCCAGGATTGCCGATCGCAGGCGAGCCACCGGGCCGCGAATGCCGCCGTTCTGTTTCCAACATAGCCGACCACCTCGAAGGGCGATCCAATGCGGATACGCCCTTTTTTCATGTCTCTCTCAACCCCTAGGAGGCCTTGATGACCAAACGAATCCTGAAGCGGCAGCTGCGCGAGGGCCATTTTGGATACCCATCAATTCGAGGAGGACGATAAGATCCGCCGCCTCCCGATGGCCCGGTCTTGGTCACCGCTGGCCCATCACAATGATGATCGCGAGCAGGGCTATCTCAAAACCATCAAAGCCAAGTCCAAGGGACAAGAAGAACTGATCGCCGCGATCGACGCCAAGAATTTGGTCGTGGCCCTCGGTCCTGCGGGCACTGGCAAAACCTATCTAGCCATCGCCAAGGCTGTTGAGGCTCTGGAGGCCGGTAAGGTTGGACGCATTGTTCTGTCACGCCCCGCCGTTGAGGCCGGCGAATCCATCGGCTTCCTGCCCGGCGAGATGGAGGACAAGCTCGCGCCCTATCTGCGCCCACTCTATGACGCCTTATCGGATCGACTTTCCATGAAACGGGTTCGCGGGCTCATGGCCGAGGGAGCCATCGAGATCGCACCGGTGGGCTTCATGCGCGGTCGCACCCTCAACAATGCCTTCGTGGTCATCGATGAGGCGCAGAACTGCACCTATACCCAGCTTAAAATGTTGCTCACCCGGCTGGGCTGGCATTCCACGATGGTGGTGACGGGAGATCCAAACCAGTCTGACCTGCTACCCGAACTCTCCGGTCTGGGGCCTGTAGCCACCAAGCTTGAGGCCGTGGCCAACATCGCGGTGGTCCGGCTGGCCGACCGGGATATCGTGCGCCACCCACTGGTGGCAGAAATGCTAGGGGTTCTGTAGTCCAACCCAGATTTGTGCTCATCTCGGCCAAGCCCGAGGTGAGCATATCCGACCTCAAATCCCGAGAGACTCCTAAGGCAGGTCTTCCGCCAAGATCGCCATCTCGAACATGAACGACCCGTCGCCGTCTTCGTCCTCGAACACCACACCGACAAATTCCTCACCGACATAGACTTCGGCTGAGTCTTTCTGGCGCGGGCGAGGCACCAGGGTAATCCGCGCATTAGCGAAGGTGCCACGCAAGTGACCCTCAAGCTTGCGCATCATTCTTTCGTCCACAGCCAAACTCCCAGGCAAATTAAGTGGCGCGGAACCTAGACTGAGAACGGGCCGCTGGGAACCTAGGAGATCATTTCGTCCAGTCCAGATCATCGGATATTGTCTGGTCCATGCTCCGGGCTGGCTCATCGCAGGTCGGGCAATTGATCAATCGCGCTGGAACGCCCACCGCCGTGCACCCGGACGGTACATCCTTCAGGACCACCGAGCCTGCGGCGACCTTGGCATAGTCGCCGATGGTGATATTGCCCAACACCTTGGCATCGGCGCTCAGCAATACACCCTTGCCGATCTTCGGGTGACGATCGCCCCGCTCGGCACCCGTACCGCCCAAGGTGACACCCTGCAACAGGGACACATCATCGCCGATGACGGCGGTTTCGCCGATCACGATACCCGTGCCGTGGTCAATGAACACGCCAGAACCAATCCGTGTGGCCGGATGGATATCGACCTGGAAAATCTCGCTCATCCGGCTTTGCAGATAGAACGCGATGGTCTCTCGCCCCTGGTTCCATAGCCAGTGGGCCACGCGCTGGGTTTGCAGGGCCAGGAACCCCTTGAAGAACAGGAACGGCTGAACATAGCCCTTGCAGGCGGGGTCACGCTCGAACACGGCGCGCAGGTCCGCCTCGGCCATCTCCACCAAACGCGGATCGCCGCGATAGGCCTGGATCGCCAGCTCACGCAGACTCATCGCCCGCAGTTCCTGATCGCCAAGTTTCCGCGCCAACTGATAGGACAGCGCGTCGCCGAGATTCTCGTGGTTGATAATCACCGCATTCAGCAATGAAGCTAAGGCAGGCTCGCTCTGTGCCGCACGCTCGGCCTCATTGCGCAGGGCCGCCCAGACTGGCGGGGGCTGACTAGGGTCGATAACTTCTAGGCGCTGACTCAAATGATCCTCCCGTCCCAAGACGTCTCCCCTTACTCTAGCATGTTGCGGGCCAAGCCACGCGGCAATCCATCTTCCTTGGCCATATGGTAGGCCCGCAGCATCATCGCCACCGTCAGGGCGTCGGTTATTTTCCCATCGAGCACCAGACCTAGAACCTCCCGAAACGGCACGCGGGCTCGGGCAATGTCCTCAGTGGGGTCGGTTTCCAGCGCCACAGACTGAGTCAGCCCCAGCGCCATATAGCCGACGGCCAGCTCATTGGTCACCGAGTTCGAGAGCTGTAATCGCAGGATCTCTTGCCATTCTGATGCGATCAGACCGGTTTCCTCCAGCAGTTCCCGCTTGGCTCCGTCAACGGGATCTTCGTTTAATGGGCCGCCACCCTCCGGTATCTCCCAGCTATAGTCGCTAAACGGTAGTCGGTTCTGACCCACCAACTCCACTGTACCGTCCTCATGGATCGGCAGTATCGCTAGCGCGCGGTTCTTGAATTCGACCAACCCATAAATTGCGGGGCTGCCCGTGGGCGCGGTAGCCTGAAACTCGGTGACCGTGACCCATGGATTGTCATGGACTTGCCGTCCCTGACCACGTCTCCACGGCGCGCCATGGACACGGTTCCAGTTTGAAGAAGGTGGCATGGGGCCGGTTTCCTTGCGGTGGCGAGCCCTGCGGCCCTAAAGGAAGTTTCTCTTGGTTTCGCTAACAAGGCCTTGCCCAAAATGACCTCGATCCTGCCTGCGGCACCGAACTTTGGCGCGCCGATACCAAGAATGCCAAGCCCTGCGGTGCTCGACTTTCTGGCGACCCGCCGCTCGACCTCGGCGATTGCGCTTGCAGAGCCCGGCCCGTCGCCTGATCAAGTCGCTGATCTTTTGCGCTTGGCCTGCCGGGTTCCTGATCACGGCAAGCTTGCACCCTGGCGGTTCATCATTCTTGAGACCCAGGCCAAAGCGATGTTCGCCCGGCGGCTAGAATCGCTAGCAGGCTCACGGGAAGATAAAAGCGCCATTGCCAAGCTGGCGAAGCTTAAAGCTCCGCCCCTGGCTATTGCCGTGATCTCGTCCCCCATGGTCGGGGACATTCGGCAGTGGGAGCAGCAACTTTCGGCGGGGGCCGTCTGCACAACCCTGCTCTATGCAGCTCAGGCCCTAGGCTACGGTGCCAACTGGATCACCGATTGGTACGCTTATGACACTGAAGCCAAAACTATTTTAGGTTTGAACCCGGATGAAATGGTGGCGGGTTTCATCCTTATGGGAACCTCAGCTGAACCGCCTCAGGAACGTGTGCGGCCAAAACTCGACGCCTTGGTCAGCCGTTGGGAAGCGTGAGACAATCTCGCCATTCCCACAAACACGACGGCCGAGCAGCGATGGCACGCCACTCGGCCTGAAGTGTGACACGCCCGTGGAGAGATGGGCCCATTTTAGTTACATTAATTTCTAAGCCAGGGCTAGTCTGCCCGCAAGAATGAGCAAGTTCCCGCGTCAGGGGAATCTACGATCGGCGACAGCCGTCAACCCCGCCCGCGGTAGGGCGGCACGCCTTGGTCGGGCAGCCACAAATCCTGCGGCGGATTCCCGGTTTGCCAAAAGACATCAATGGGCATCCCGCCGCGCGGATACCAGTATCCACCGATCCTCAGCCAGTGCGGCTGGGCGATCTCAACAATCTTGCGGCCTATGGCTACGGTACAGTCCTCGTGGAACGCCCCGTGATTACGGAAAGACCCTAGGTAGAGCTTCAACGACTTGGATTCGATGAGCCATTCGTCCGGCGCATAATCGATCATCAGGGTCGCAAAGTCGGGTTGGCCCGTGACCGGGCAAAGCGATGTAAATTCAGGGGCCGTGAACCGGGCGAGGTAGCGACTACCCTTCTGCGGATTTGGCACACGCTCTAGCGTGGCCTCGTCCGGGCTCGCAAAACCGCGCGATTGGTGGCCGAGTTGGGTCAGGTCTTCCATGACTGCGGATTAACCTCCTGACGGCCCACTCGCAACAACAACGGCTTTAGTTTGCAGCCAGCCAGTCTGTTATCCGCTCGACGGCCTCTGCTGGCGACATGGCCGTTGTATCGACCCGCACCTCTGGAGACTCCGGGGCCTCATAGGGACTATCGATCCCCGTGAAGTTCTTCAGTTCTCCGGCCCGGGCCTTTTTGTAGAGACCCTTCACGTCACGCGACTCTGCGACAGCCAGCGGCGTATCGACATAGACTTCGATGAACTCGCCTGCCGCCACCAGGTCGCGCGCCATTTGCCGCTCAGCCCGGAACGGCGAAATAAACGAGACCAGAACAATTAATCCGGCATCGACCATCAACTTGGCGACCTCCGCCACCCGGCGAATGTTTTCCACCCGGTCTGCATCGGTAAAGCCCAGGTCCTTATTCAGCCCATGGCGCACATTGTCGCCGTCCAGCAGATAGGTATGCCGACCGTCGGCCAACAGCTTTTTCTCCACCAGATTGGCGATGGTCGATTTTCCAGAACCCGACAGGCCGGTCAGCCAAACCACCCTACCGGCTTGCCCCATCAGTCCGGCACGTGAGGCCTTATCGACATCCAGGGCCTGCCAATGCACGTTTTGGCTTCGCCGCAGAGCAAAGTGCAAAATGCCGGCCGCTACGGTTCGATTGCTCAACCGGTCAATCAGGATGAAACCGCCCAGATCCCGGTTTTCGAGGTAAGGATCAAAGGCGATGGGGGCATCAAGCGACAGATTGCAGACCCCGATTTCATTCAGCTCAAGTCGCTTAGCTGCCAACTTCTCCAAGGTGTTCACATTGATCTTGTGCTTGGGCTCGCTGATCGAGGCCCCCACGGTACGCGCGCCAAGCTTCATAAGATAAGGCCGACCCGGCAGCATGGCTTCGTCGTCCATCCAAACGATAGTCGCTTCGAATTGATCAGCCACAGCCGGCGGATTGTCGGCTTGGGCCAGCACATCACCGCGGCTAATATCGATCTCATCGCGGAGAGTCAGCGTCACCGATTGCCCCGCCACGGCCCGGTCAAGGTCGGCCTTGGAAGTCACGATCCGGTCGACAACGCTCTCGCGGCCTGACGGCAACACCTTGACCCGATCCCCGGGGCGTACGGAACCGGAAGCGATAAAGCCCGCGAACCCCCTGAAATCCAGATCTGGCCGGTTCACCCACTGAACGGGCATCCGGAACGGCTTTTCGCGCAAGTCATCCTCGACCGGCAAATCCTCCAAAAGGTTCATCAGCGGCGGGCCGTCATACCAAGGCGCAGCGTCGCTGGCGGTCGTGATGTTGTCTCCGCGCAGGGCCGACATGGGGATCGCCGCAAAATCCTTGATCCCGATCTGAGCGGCAAACTCGCGATACTCGGCCAAAATCGCCTCATAGATCGCCTGATCCCAGCCCACCAAGTCCATCTTATTGATCGCCAAGATGATGTGGCGAATTCCCAACAGGCTGACCAAATAGGAATGCCGTCGGGTCTGGGTCAGGACGCCCTTACGTGCGTCGATTAAGATAATCGCGGCATCGGCGGTCGAAGCGCCCGTGACCATGTTGCGGGTATATTGTTCGTGACCCGGCGTATCGGCGACGATGAACTTGCGCTTGTCAGTCGAGAAGAACCGGTAGGCCACATCAATTGTGATCCCCTGCTCACGTTCGGCAGCCAGGCCATCGACCAGCAGCGCGAAATCAATTTCACCGCCCTGGGTGCCCACCTTTTTTGAGTCAGCTTCCAGAGCTGCCAACTGATCTTCAAAGATCATCTTGCTGTCGTAGAGCAGTCGGCCGATCAAGGTCGACTTACCATCATCCACCGACCCGCAAGTCAGGAACCGCAATAGGCTCTTATGCTCATGAGCGGTCAGATAAGCTTCGATATCGTCGGCGATCAGATCAGATTGATGAGCCATCAGAAATAGCCCTCCTGTTTCTTTTTCTCCATCGAAGCCGCTTGATCGTGATCGATCATCCGCCCCTGGCGCTCCGACGTCGTGGTCAGCAGCATTTCCTGAATGATCTCAGGCAAGGTCGTGGCGGTGCTTTCGACCGCTCCGGTCAGCGGGTAACATCCCAAGGTTCGGAACCGCACCGACTTCATCATCGGCACCTCTCCTGGCCTCAACGGCATCCGGTCATCGTCGACCATGATCAACGCCCCGTCGCGCTCAACCACCGGACGCTCGGCAGCGTAGTAGAGCGGCACAATCGGAATTTGTTCGAGGTGGATGTATTGCCAGATATCCAGTTCGGTCCAATTGGAGATTGGGAACACCCGAATGCTCTCACCCTTATTCTTGCGCGCATTATAGAGCTTCCAAAGCTCCGGCCGCTGGTTCTTGGGGTCCCAGCGATGTTGGGCAGAGCGGAAGGAGAAAATGCGCTCCTTGGCCCGCGATTTTTCCTCGTCGCGTCTTGCGCCTCCAAAGGCTGCATCAAAACCATATTGGTCCAACGCCTGCTTCAAACCTTCAGTCTTCCAGATATCAGTGTGTGTCGCCGACCCGTGATCAAACGGGTTGATCCCTTTGGCCAAGGCGTCTGGGTTCTTGTGGACCAGCAGCTCAAACCCCAACTCGGCGGCCATGCGTTCCCGCATCTCGTACATGGCTTTGAACTTCCAGGTCGTATCCACGTGCAGTAAAGGGAACGGTGGTTTGGAAGGGTAGAAAGCCTTGACTGCCAGATGCAGCATCACGGCGCTGTCCTTACCGATCGAGTAGAGCATGACCGGGCGCTCTGACTCTGCGGCCACTTCTCGCATAATGTGAATGGACTCTGCTTCCAGTCGCTGCAGATGGGTGAGCGTTTCGCCTGACGTCGAAGGTGCCGCCGCGGCCAAGCTGGTCTGCAAGCTCATTGGTCACTCATTTCCAAACTGCGGCAAGCAAGCTCGACCGGTTGGCGCTCATATAGAACATGGAATGGCGCTATGGCTGATAGCTAGAGGCCAAATCTTCTGTCACCTACGCTAGAAAAGCTGAGAGATGATCCAGGAGCGAGCCCTTGGGGCTTTCACCGCGGGTCAGAAACGCATAGTGCGACTCCCCAAGTGATAACCAGGAGGCAACATCATGAGCGGCCAAGATTTCAAGGACTATGTGGTCATCGTCACAGGCGCATCCACCGGGCTAGGCAGGGCCATTGCCGTCGAGGTGGCATCGCGGGGTGCGAGCGTGGTGGTGGTCAACTATGCACGCAGTGCCGAAGAGGCGGGGGAAACCGGTCGGCTGGTCGAGGCGCATGGGGCTACCGCTATCCTGGTGCAAGGCGACGTCGCCCTGGATGCCGACTGCCAGAAGATCGCCAGCGCTGCCGCGCCCTATGGCCGTGTCGACGCGCTCTTCAATAACGCGGGCATCACCAAGTTCGCGCCCAATCACGGGGACTTGGACTCTGTTAGCGCAGAGGACTTTCAGAACCTCTACGCCGTCAACGTCATTGGAGCCTTCCAAATGGTGCGTGCAGCTCGCTCGCTGCTGGAAGCTGCCCCCCAGGCGGGCGCGGTCGTAAATACCGCCTCCATCGCTGGCGTGACCGGGATCGGATCTTCCGTGCCATACGCGGCCTCGAAGGGCGCGCTGACAACCATGACCCTCTCTCTGGCGCGAGGGCTGGCTCCTAATATACGGGTGAACGCTATCTGCCCCGGCTTTATCGATACGCCCTGGTTCGGAAAAGGAATGTCCGAAGAGCGCGTGACGCGGCTACGTGAAGGCTCAGCTGCCTCCACGCCGCTAAAAGTCGCCTCCTCCGCCGAGGATGTGGCCGCAGCCACCGTCTTCCTGGCGTCGCCGGCGTCACGGCACATCACCGGCGAGACGCTCTTGGTGGATGCTGGCTCGCACCTGGGGTTCGCATCCTTGAGTATGCGTTAGCCCGCTCGGCTTACCAGCTAACTGCTCTATTTTTGGGCGCAAGAAGATTTGGCTGCCTCATTTTAGGTCATGCACACCGGTGCCTGGGGCGAATCGGTCTGGCGCGTTGCCGACTCGACACGTCACGGTCGATGGTCTGGGCAATTGGGCAACGCCCGACGAAATAGGGGATAACAACGACATGAATAACTTCAAGATCGCACTTCTGGCGTCAATCGGCGCACTTTCCATCGGCGGCGCAGCGCAAGCGGATGATGATGGTCCAACCGTCGCCTTCAATATCGGGGCCAATACCGATTACGTATTCCGCGGCGTAAGCCAGACCGATGAAGGCCCGTCCGTCTTCGGCGGCATCGATGTTGCAGTGGGCACGGCCTATGCGGGCCTCTGGCTCTCCAACGTAGACTTCGGCAACAGCACCTCTGCCGAGTACGATATCTACGGTGGCTTCAAGCCCACGGCTGGCCCGGTCGCTCTAGATCTCGGCATCATCTACTACGGCTACACCAACAAGCCTTCGGGCCCGGATGAGGCCTATTGGGAAGCCAAGGTCGCCGGATCGGTTGCCGCCGGCAAGGGAACCATAGGGGCTGCCGTTTACTACTCGCCAGAATTCTTCGGCGAGACCGGCGAAGCGACCTACTATGAAATTAACGGAGCGGTGCCGCTCAACGACAAGTGGTCCCTCTCCGGCGCTCTGGGCCATCAGAGCGTTGTCGGACCAGCAGATTACAACACCTGGAACCTCGGCGTCGGCTATTCCGTGACCTCGAACTTCGGCCTGGACCTGCGCTATACCGACACCAGCGAGCACAGTTTCGGCAAAATATATGACGGAAGAGTGGTACTCGGCGTCAAAGCGACCTTCTAAGTTCTTCACAGAGCTTATTTTTTAGGATAGCCGCCTTCTTTCGAGAGGGCGGCTTTTCTAATTGCGCGAAGCAGTCTCTCATCTGGCCTAGAAGTGTGACGACGGACTAATTTGCGTCACGCGTAATAGTTGGGTCCAGGTAGGGAGCCAAACGCTTGGTTCGGAGTTTCATTGGACGGTCGCGCTTACGCGACTATGTTGCGGCGTTGAACGACCCGAGCGGAGCGCGATTCATGGAGCAAATGACCAGCCGGGCCCAAACCCTCCTTGCAGACACTGCAATTGCGGGCTTGGCTTTCCTGGCGGCATATTTATTTTCGGCGACGCGAACCATGGGTTTGGACGCTAGCGAGCTTAGCAGTCTAAATCTGTTTCAGTTGCTGGCGATCTACGTCGTTCTGGCGGCTAGCTTCTCCGCCATGTTCCGCCGCGAGCTATCGCCCTGGCGCTATGTCTCAATCCCTGACGCTTTAGTCCTGGCGCGGACCGCGATTCTGACAGCGGCGACCTTTCTGCTAGTGGTTTTCGTCATTGACCGGGCCAGCAGCTTGGCGCGATCGGTTCTGGCCATGGCACCGATCTTCCAGATGGTCGGCTGTATGGGCGCGCGGATTATGCGTCGCGCCTTGCATGAACACGCGCTCGATAGTTTTGCCCCGCTCAAATCGATTCAAGATCGGGCACCGCAGGCTCCGTCGCTGCTGCTCATTGGTCCAACGGCGCTTGCCGATACCTATCTGCGTGATGTGGCCCGTCGCCACGATCACGCTTGGACACCGGTTGGCATTGTTAGCCCCGACGGCCGCGAAGTCGGCCAACAGGTGCGCGGCGTCTGCATCATCGAAGCCATTGAAAAGCTGGACGCGGCACTGGCCGATCTTCGTCGCTGGAACCGCTACCCACGGGCAATCTTGTTCCTTGATGAACCGGGTCGTCTGAAGGGTCTAACGGCCGATCAGCTGGGTCGGCTAAAAAACGACGGCATTCGACTGCTCCGCCTGCCCTCAATTGTCGAGCTATCGCAGCATGACGGCATGGCGCTGTTGCCCATGCGTGAGATCAGCGTTGAAGAACTCTTAGCTCGCGAGCCCATCGAACTTGATCGCTCCGCCGTGCGCGCCTTGGTCCAGGGGCGTCGGGTTCTAATCACCGGCGCTGGCGGTTCCATCGGGGCAGAGCTTTGTCGCCAGGTGGCTGCGTTCGAAGCCGCGCATATCACTCTGTTGGATTTTTCAGAGACATCGCTGTTCGAGATCGATCGTGAGCTGAACGAGACCTGCCCGGGCCTATCTCGCAAGGCGGCCCTGGTGGATGTTCGCAACGCGGCGCGTGTCTCCCAATGTTTCCAGCGGGAGAAACCGGATCTCGTCTTCCATGCGGCGGCATTGAAACACGTGTCGATGGTTGAGCATCACCCCTGCGAAGGGGTGCTGACCAATGTCATCGGGACCTGGAACGTGGCTGAGGCAGCAAAATCCTGCCAGGCGGCGCAGATGGTGCTGATTTCTACCGACAAGGCTGTGGATCCTTCCAACGTCATGGGTGCTACCAAGCGTTTGGCGGAGGCGGTAATTCAGGCGCAACAGAGTGGACCAGGAACGCGCTTCTCTGCGGTGCGATTCGGTAATGTTCTGGGATCAGCCGGCTCTGTGGTGCCAATCTTCAAGTCGCAGATTGATCGCGGCGGTCCGGTCACCGTGACCCATGATCAGATGGCCCGTTTCTTCATGACGATCCCAGAGGCTGCTCAGCTGGTTCTGCACGCCACCGCCACCTGCGCGGGCGACCCAGAGGCGACAAGCGCGCGTCTCTTCCTGCTAGAAATGGGCGAGCCGGTTCGGATCATGGATCTGGCGCGGCAGATGATTGCCTTGTCTGGCCGCACGGCTGGGAAAGACATTGAGATCGAAATTACCGGCCTTCGTCCCGGCGAAAAACTGACCGAGGCCTTGTTAGACGACACTGAACGCTCCCTGCCCTGCGCGCCTAAGGTGATGGAGGTCGTGTCCTCTTCTGCCCTACGGGTCACGGCAAACCACTTGCTCGACCTTGAAGGCTTGGCCGATCGTGGAGACGTTGAGGACGTGCGGCGCGCCCTGTTTGATCTGGTCGCACAAATTCGCGGTGAGAAGCCTGGGGCCGCACCGGCTCTGCGCGTCGTCGCCAACGGGTAAGGCCTGCACGGGCTGAAACCAACCATGGCCCGCATTCTCGTCACCGGAACCGCCGGCTTCATCGGCTCCCACGTCGCTCATCACCTGCTTAGTCGTGGTGACGAGGTCTGGGGCGTCGACAACCTCACACCCTATTACGATCCTGCTCTTAAACGTGCACGCCTAGCTCGGCTTGAGTCCCGCCAAGGCTACACCCACCATCACCTCGACCTGGCCGACACCCAGGCCGTCGCTGAATTGTTTGCGACCACAACCCCGAGCGCAGTGGTTCATCTGGCAGCCCAGCCCGGCGTTCGCTACAGCCTTGAGCATCCTCACGCCTATGTCGGCTCCAATCTCGCGGCGTTCTTGAATGTCCTCGAGGGCTGCCGCGCCCACGCGCCCGCCCATTTGGTCTATGCTTCAACCAGCTCAGCCTACGGCGCAAACGGCAAGCTGCCGTTCTCGCCCCATGATTCTGCCCATCACCCCATGAGCCTCTATGCGGCGACCAAGCTGGCGAACGAGGCCATGGCTCATTCCTACGCCCATTTGTTCGGGTTCCCTTGCACGGGTCTGCGATTCTTCACCGTCTATGGACCGTGGACCCGCCCAGACATGGCGCTCTACAAGTTCGCCTTGGCCATTAGCGCGGGCCAGGCGATCGACGTCTACGGCCAAGGCCGCATGCAGCGAGACTTCACCTATATCGACGATATTGTTGACGGCATTGTCGCGGCCCTCGACCGACCTGCTCAAGTCAACGCCGAATGGGACGCGCTAAGTCCCGACCCGGCGACGAGTGGCGTGGCTCCCTGGCGCATTCTGAATATCGGCGCCGGCCACCCCGAGGAACTGCTGCGCTATATCGAGGTCTTGGCCGAGAAACTTGGTCGCAAGCCGATCCTCAATATGCTGCCCATGCAGCCCGGCGATGTGGTTCGCACCGAAGCCGACATCACCGAGACCCGCGCAGCTTTGGACTACGCCCCCACCACCTCAATCGAACAGGGCATCGCCAAGTTCGCCGCGTGGTTCCTCGACTATCATCAGATCGCGCGGACCTGAGGTCTACTGCGCGACCATCATCGGCGCGCGCTCGACCTGCGCCAACCGCGCCAGCAGGGCTTCATACTGATCCCACAAAGCCTTGGGCATCCGATCGCCAAACTTTTCATAGGCTGCGGGGATTAGAGCGGCCTCTTCCTGCCAAACCACGGGATCAACACTAAGCAATAGCTCCAACTGCGATGCCGTGAGGTTCAAGCCCGATGTATCGAGGCTGCGCGCCGTCGGCAGACGCCCGATCGGCGTATCGACCGCCTCTGCGACGCCTTCAAGCCGTTCAACAATCCACTTCAGCACGCGGCTGTTGTCACCAAAGCCCGGCCAGACAAACTTACCGTCCGCACCCTTCCGGAACCAGTTGACGAAATAGATGCGCGGCAACTTGGCGGCGTCCGCCTTAGCTCCCATGGTCAGCCAGTGGCTGAAATAGTCGCCCATATTGTAGCCGCAGAACGGCAGCATGGCGAAGGGATCGCGGCGTAGCTCGCCAATCGCGTTCTCCGCTGCCGCCGTGCCCTCAGACGCCACATTGGAGGCTAGAAATACCCCATGCGCCCAGTCAAACGCCTCAGTCACCAGTGGCACCGCGCTGGCTCTGCGGCCGCCAAACAGAATCGCCGAGATCGGTACCCCCTTGGGATCTTCCCACTCGGCTGCAATCACCGGGCACTGGGCCGCCGGCACCGTAAAGCGTGCATTGGGATGGGCCGCGGGTTCGCCGGACTCCGGTGACCACGGGCGTCCCTTCCAATCGGTCAGGCCAGCAGGCGGGGTCTCGGTCAGTCCCTCCCACCAGACATCGCCGTCAGCCGTCATGGCCACATTGGTGAATACGCTATTGGCATAGAGCGCATCGACCGCGTTCTTATTGGTCTTATTGCCGGTTCCAGGCGCGACGCCAAAGAACCCAGCCTCTGGATTGATCGCATAGAGCTGGCCGTCATCGCCAAATCGCATCCAACAGATGTCGTCGCCGATGGTCTCGGCTTTCCAACCTTTTAGCGTCGGCTGCAGCATCGCCATATTGGTCTTGCCGCAGGCACTGGGGAAAGCCGCGGCCACATACCGCACCGCACCGGCCGGCGATGTCAGCTTCAAGATCAGCATGTGTTCAGCAAACCAACCCTCGTCCCGGGCCATGACCGAGGCGATGCGCAGCGCAAAGCATTTCTTGCCCAGCAAGGCGTTACCACCATAGCCCGACCCATAGGACCAGATTTCCCGGCTCTCAGGAAAGTGCACGATGTATTTGATTTCGTTACAGGGCCAGGCGACATCACTCTGTCCTGGCGCCAGCGGCATACCCACCGAATGCAGCGCGGGCACGAAGAACCCGTCGGTATCCAATTGCTCTAGGGCACCCTTCCCCATCCGGGTCATCACCCGCATCGAGATGGCCACATAGGCGCTGTCGGTAATCTCAACACCCAGCTGACTGATCTTGGAGCCCAGCGGCCCCATGCTGAATGGGCAGACATACATGGTGCGGCCGCGCATGCAGCCGGCAAACAGGTCCTGCAAATCGGCCCGCATCTCAACCGGGTCTAGCCAATTATTGGTTGGGCCAGCATCGACCGGGTCTTTGGAACAGATGAAGGTGCGGCTCTCCACCCGCGCCACATCGCGTGGATCAGAGGCGGCATAGAAAGAATTAGGTCGTTTGGCCGGATTTAGCGCCTTCAAGGTTCCCGCTGCGACCAATTCCCCGGTCAGGGCGGTCCACTCCTCATCAGAGCCGTCACACCAATAGACGCGGTCGGGCAACGTCAACGCAGCCACCTGCTCGACCCAAGCGATTAGCTTGGCGTGGCGGGTAGGGGCCGGGTGTAAGCCCGGAATCGAATTCGTCGACATTATTGCGGAAGCTCCCAGCCGGTTCGAACGATCATAGCGTCCGTCCACGGGTGTTACCTAATGAACCAAAACCAAAAAGGCGAGCGGAACCAAGCAAACCTCGCGCCGATAAATCTGAACTACGAATAGGCTGGCGGCGCGATCTCGAACAGCAACTGGCACGCGCAGATTATGTGATAAAGCGATGTCGCTGGAGCCGATTCCTCGATGAAGGTGCCATCGGCTCGCAACTTATCGCGCCATGCTCCCAAAGCCGGGGTCTCCAGATAGGCTCTGAGGCAATTGGCGGCCAGCAAGGCTTGACTGGCATCGCCCAACACCAACGCGGCCTTGAGGTGCTCGGTCTGCGGCCACAGTCGGGCCAGGTCATCGCGGATGCGGAAATCGTCCCACAGGGCATTGACGGCGCAGCCCCGAACCGGATCAACGCCCTCACAACCCGCCTCAAACAAAGCCCGCGCGGCTATCTGACCGTCAGAGCGCCCCCGGCGACGACCCCATCGGTCCAACAACCAAGCCCATTCGAACTGATGGCCAGGTTCCACCAATCGTCCGTCATCCCCCGCCGACCGGTTCCAATCGGCGTCGAAGAACTCGCTCAATACGCCGCGATGATCGATGAAAACGCCCAGCGCCATCTCCGCAATCTCGTCAGACAAGGTCGACCAGGACCCTTGCCCAGCCTCTTCCCAGGCCAGGGAGGCCTCCAGCAAATGCATGTGGCAGTTGGCTTGGAACGGCTGATCCCCTGCCTCGCGAAATCCGCCAGCCGGATGGCGCAGCTTGTCCAACCCTTTGCGCAGGCGATTGGCCAGCCTAACCAAATCCACATGGTCGGGATCCACCGCATGCAGACTGGCCATGCCTAACAACGCAAAGGCTTGGTCATAGACCGCCGGCGTTTGATCTAGAGGCTCACCGTCCAGCGACACTAGGGTGCGGATCAGGCCGTCAGAGCGCAGGAAGTGACGCTGCACATAGTCCAAACCGTGCCGAGCCGCCTGCCGCCACGGGCCCTGCCAGCCCATGGCTCCGGCCTGGGCAAAGGCGTAAATCATCCGGCCCTGTACCCGGCCTCGACGCGGTGCCGGACGAGGTTCACCCCTGAAACTCAGGGCTTCCAGAAACCCGCCGCGCTCGTGATCGGCCCCCAGCGTCCACCACAGGGGCAAGGCTGCCGTCCGCAACCACTGGTCAAACCATTGGCTCGCCTGCGCCAGGGTCGCAAAGCTGGACGGGCCGCGCACGCGCAGCGCTTCAAACCCGGCCTTCACCGATTGGGTTGCGTCCAGATCGCAAACCAGCACGCGCCCGCCCTCGGCCACCACCGCCATGTGCTTCAGGCCAATTGCGATGATCTCTGTCCCCGGCCCCGCGCGCACCAAACTGCCGGCACTGTCCAGGACCACCGCCGGACCCTGGACGACGTTGCCCATGGCGTCCTGCGGCAGGGCGTCAAGCACCGCGTCCCAGGCTCCCAGGTCAGACCAGGCAAAGTCCACCGGCAACACCATGGCCCGGCCTGTCTTCTCCATCACTGCATAGTCGATAGATATCTTAGGCGAGGCGAGAAACCCGTTCCCCAGGGTCACGACGCCGCCGACATCGCTGGCCTGCTCAAGTCCGGCCCGTGCAGCGGCCAAGACATCCGGCGCGTGGCTGGTCAGTTCGCGAATCAACAGGTCGGCCGGAACCACGAAATTCCCGCTGTTCCACAGATAGCCGTGCGCCACATACTCCGTCGCCCGCACCGCGTCGGGTTTTTCGACGAACGCCTCGATCAACCGAACACCTTGGCCCGCCGTTGGACAAATATAGCCATAAGCCGTGGATGGGTGGGTAGGCGTTACCCCCAGTGTCACGATCCGACCCAGTTTGGCCGGCTCAATTGCGGCCCGCACGGCCACCCTGAAGGCCTCACTATCGGGCACGTGATGATCAGCCGCCACCACGACCAACACCCCCTCGCGATCACTGGCCCGCACATGTAAGGCCGCCGCCGCCATCGCAGCGGCAGACTCACGACCGGCCGGCTCCAACAAAATCTCAGCCTCGACCCCGATCTGCGCCAGCTGCTCAACAATCAACCGCGCATGGCCCGCCCCACCGACCACCACGCAACGACCCAGCGGCGACACCCGCAACACCGTCTCCTGAAAGCTGGATAATTCTCCGACCAGAGGCGTAAACGGCTTGGGCCGGTCAGGACGCGAGACGGGCCACAGCCGCACGCCAGCCCCCCCACACATGATCACCGGATAGACCGCCACGCCTGCGTCGCTCACTCTAGGTCAGGGGCGGGCCAAGCCACGCCGGTTCAAGTCGCGGCTCTATCTAGGCTGTTTCCCCCAGGTCGCGTAAGCCCCCTAGGCGACGGCCTCGACCTCACGAACCCCGCTGATGCCAGCGCCCTCCAGCGCCGCCATCAACTCCACGACCGTCGCAGCCAGCTCGCCGGCATCCCGCCCCCGTAGCACCAGATTGGAGCCATAGAGCCCGTCGGCAAAGAACGGATAACTGCCCAGGCTCATATCCGGGTGCACCTTTGCCACGGCCTCTAGCGGCGCGGCAATCGCCCCCTCGCCGGTACCCTCCACCCGCACGGTGCGCGACAGCACTACCGCCCCGGTCCGCATGCGCGGCCCCACGTCCTCTAACATGCCGCGCATAATCACCGGTACGCCGGCCAGCACGAACACATTGCCGATGGTAAAGCCGGGCGGCCCCTGCACTGGGTTCTTCACCAACTCGCCGCCCACCGGAACCCGCGCCATCCGCCGCCGTGCCGCGTTCAACTCGCCCGTCCAACGCGCGGTCATCATGGCGATGATGTCGGGATGCTCATAAAGCTCGACACCAAATGCAGCCGCCACCGCGTCGGCGGTTATGTCATCATGGGTCGGCCCGATACCGCCGGTGGTGATCACATAATCATAGCGTTCGCGCAGGGCGTTTAGCGCCGCGATGATCTCGTCCATCACATCAGAAACCGTGCGCGCCTCGCACAGGTCGACCCCATGAACCCCCAGATACTTGGCGATATCCCGCAGATTGGTGTCCTGCGTCCGCCCCGACAGGATCTCATCGCCGATGATCAGCACGGCGGCGGTGACGACTGTGCTTGGGGTCGAACTGGTCATGGTCTACTGCTCCGGCGCTCTCTCCCCTGGGACCTACCCCCGACCATGGACTTCCCGCAACCTCTCATCCCGGCCCGCCTGGTCGCGCGCTACAAGCGCTTCTTCGCGGATGTGGTCACCGATGATGGTCGCGAGATCACCGCCCATTGCCCAAACCCCGGCGCGATGCTGGGTCTGAACACCCCAGGCCTACCCGCCTGGATCTCCACCTCCGACAACCCCAAACGAAAACTGGCCCATACCCTGGAGCTGGTTGAGGCTGATGGCGGCCTAGTCGGCATCAACACTATGCACCCCAACCGTCTGGTCGCCGAGGCCCTGGCTGCCGACGCCATCCCCGAGTTGACCGGCTACACCTCCCACCGTCGCGAGGTGAAGTACGGAGCCAACAGCCGCGTCGATTTCCTGCTGGAAGCCGAGGGCCGCGCCCCCTGCTGGCTGGAGATCAAGAACTGCCACCTGATGCGAACGCCAGGCTTGGCGGAGTTTCCCGACTGCGTGGCGGCTAGGTCGCTGAAACATCTGCATGAATTGGAAGCGATGGTCGCGAAGGGTGACCGCGCGGTGGCCATGTTCGTCGTCCAACGCACCGACTGCGACAGCTTCGCCGCCTGCCGCGAACTCGACCCAAAATTCGCCCAGGGCCTCGACTACGCGGCCGACGCGGGCGTGGAAGTTTTGGTCTACGCGTGCGAAGTCAACATCGGCCAAGTGAATATCACTCGACCCGTTCGATGGCTTCGATAGACTGAATATCCAAATTCAGTGACGCGGAAGTGCAGACCAGTCGTCTTCACCAACTTGGTGCATGATTCCCCGGAAATCTATCTTTGCGTTTCCTTTTTGCTTCATTTGAATTCTTAATGGGAAAGTTGGGGTTAGCGTTAATCCCAGCGGTCGCACAAGCATAGCATTGTGCACTGAGCCGTTGTTAAGACTGACTCCTGCGTTGAAGCCACCCGCGAACATTGAAGAGTTTGGCATTGCCAGCTCAATGTCCGGTTCAGGGTTACCCACGAGTAGAACAAAGCTTGGGTTTGGCTCCATCAGGTGCGACGCCCGAATCACAATTTCGATGGTGCCATTGGCTCCTGTCGTCGCCGAAAATGACAGATTTGAGAAGCCTTTGTGCTGTGAAGACCAGGAAGCGTTGCCCTGGGTTACGCTGACGATCTGGGCGATTGCGGCTTCCAGCCCTTTTGTATGCATGTCGATGTAGAGTGACTGCATCAACACTGGGGGCATCGCCGTGCCGTCCACCCTCACAGGCACTATTCGGGTTCTACCTTTCGATGCGGCATAGAGCGCATTTTGCCATTCCAGCTTAACCATTCCGCTGTTGAGGCTATTTGCCGATACAAAAAAGAAAACAAACTCCGGAGCCTCCAGCCCCTTGTTCATTTGATCAATAATTCCATCACCTGGTCGAATTGACCAAGAATCGTAGAAGACTTGGTCACGCCCAAAAATCCCAGCCAAGCGCTCTGCTACCGGTTCAACTACGGGCTTGTCGCTACGGTTGTGGCTTAGAAAAATCTTATGTGACACCGCATGCACTCTTGCAGAGTTTCCAAAAACTAGACGTGTGAGTTAGTGCTCGATATCCCGACTCACCAAGAGTAATTCACTCACACCAAACAAATCCAACTCTGTGTCGAACTTGATCGCGCGTATGCAGCTGGATTGCTCGACGCTGCCCGCGCCGGGGTTGAGGTTTTGTGCTATGATTGCCAGATTAGTCTGAAGTCCATCACGCTCGACCGCCCGATCCCTGGCGCGACGCCTCATAGGAACCGCCCATGTCCATGACCGACGTGCTGGAAGCCGAGCAACGTACCGGCGCGATCAAGCTCCATGGCCCTGAGGGTTTCGCTGGCATGCGCGTGGCCGGGAAGCTCGCCGCCGATTGCCTGGATATGCTCGAACCCCACGTCCAGCCCGGCGTCATCACCGATAACCTGGACCGCATGGCGCGTGAGTTCATTCTCGACCACCACGCCCTACCCGCCTGCCTGGGTTATCGCGGCTACACCAAGACCGTCTGCATCTCGGTCAATCACGTGGTCTGCCACGGCATCCCATCTGAGCGCGCCCTGCGTGAGGGCGACATCGCCAATATCGATGTCACCGTCATTGTCGACGGCTGGCATGGCGACCACAGCCGCATGTACGGCGTCGGCCCCGTCGCCCCGCGCGCAAAGCGGCTGATCGACGTCACCTATGAGGCGATGCAGCGCGGCCTGGATGCCGTAAAGCCCGGTGCCACCACCGGCGATATCGGCTACGCCATCCAGCATTATGTTGAGGCCCAGCGCTGTTCGGTGGTGCGCGACTTCTGCGGCCACGGCCTGGGCCGCATCTTCCACGATGCCCCCAACATCCTCCACTTTGGCCAAAGCGGCACGGGCGAGGTGCTGAAGCCCGGCATGTTCTTCACCATCGAGCCGATGGTAAACCTGGGCAAATACCAAGTGAAACTGCTGGCCGACGGCTGGACCGCCGTGACCCGCGACAAGTCGCTATCGGCCCAATGCGAGCACTCGGTGGGGGTTACTGAGACGGGATATGAGGTGTTTACGGCTGCCGAGCGTTTCAAGCCGCCGGTTGTGAGCGGCTAAGGCCCCACCATCTCCGCCAACTTCATCGCCGTGTTCCAGTTCCGCGCCGTGCCCGGCGTGCCCAAGGCTCGCTCGATCAGTCTTGGCGTCAGCTTGGTCAGCCCCATACCGATGGGATAATAGGCGTAGGCGCAGCGGCCATAGGTGCCTACCGACTCTCCGTCCCGCGCACTGGCCGTCAAGGCCTCCGCGCCACCAGGCGTCGGCAATGCCTTCAGAGGGATAACCGCAAGTCGGCTTGGATAATCCCGCGCTGCCTCGGCAAACGGGTTATTGGCGATGATCTGGCCCCATTCGGCGGACCCCCTCACAAACACCTCCGAGACCATGCCGAACCGCGCTAACGTCTGCGCCTCAAGGCGAGCCTCAAGCTCGGCGTCATCGCCCTGCCCGTGAAACACCACATTCCCAGCCGCCTGAAATGTTTCGGCCGATCCCAGTCCAATGTCCTCAAACATCGCTTTCAACTCAGTCATGATGATCTTGCGCCCGCCCACATTGACAGCGCGAAACAGAGCAATTTGGGCACCCATAAAAACTCCAGCTTGCAATCTCAGAACATATATAGAACATACCACAAAGTGACAACGCAAAGCTGAGCAAGCGCATGACTGGTCAAGTCGAGGAACGACCCGCCATTTGGACTCTCAATCCTGCCCCAGTTCCGATCAAGCCCCACTATCTGGGCCACCGCGACCGCCTGCGTGACCGGGCCGTGGCCGGCGGATTGGCCGCCCTGCCCGACTATGAGTTGCTCGAGGTCTACCTGTTCCGCACCATCCCACGCGGCGATGTGAAGCCGCTGGCCAAGGCGCTACTGCTGCGGTTCGGCTCGGTCGGCGGCGTGCTCGGGGCCTCTCTCAGCGAGCTGCGCAGCGTGGCCGGGGTCGGCGAGGCCGTGGCCCTAGACCTGAAACTGCTGCAAGAAGCCACCCTGCGGGTCACCCGCGAACAGGTGACCAAACGTCCTGTGGTAAGCTCGTGGAGCCAACTGCTGACCTATGTGCGCACCGCCATGGCCCATGAGAGCCGCGAACAGTTCCGCGTGCTCTACCTCGACAAGCGCAACCAGTTGATCGCCGATGAGGTGATGAACCGAGGCACCGTCGATCACGCCCCGGTCTACCCTCGCGAGGTGGTGCGTCGCGCCCTGGAACTGGCGGCCAGCGCCATCATCTTGGTCCATAACCATCCGGCCGGCGATCCTACGCCCTCTGGGGCCGACATTACGATGACCAGGGAAATCATTGAGGCGGCACGGCCAATGCGCATAGCGGTGCACGATCACTTGGTCGTCGGCCGCGACGGAACCGCCAGTTTTAAGGCCTTGGGCCTGCTCTGACCTAAGGTTGGGAAGTCTTAACTCGATCATCCTAATCTGGCACCATTACCGCGCCGATGCAGGCGCAATTTCGAGACCGCACAACCCATGACGCAGGAACGCAGAACTCGGCAACGTAAGCCGTTCCGCCAACATCGGCGCAAGCGCGAACGCGTGCTGGCCTTGGGCGTCGAGATGGACCTGGTGCGTCCGGAAGAGGTGATGCATCAGGTCGTCTCGGCCATCGAAGCCGCCGAACCCTACTGCGTCGCCAATTATAATCTGCACGGCGTATATCTGGCGCAGAAGAACCCGGCCTTCGCCGCGTTCTGCGAAAAAGCCGATCTCATCGAGGTCGATTCGACGCCGATGATTTTCTACACGCGCCTGCTGGGTTTGCACGCCAAACCGTTCCATCGCTGTACCTATCTGGACTGGCGCGAGCACTTTTGGAGCTTGGCCAATCGCGACAGCTGGCGGATTTTCTACCTGGGAGGAGCTCCCGGCGTGGGGGAAACCGCCCGATTACGGCTATTGGAAACTCACCCAAATGCCGTCATCGAAACCCGCCACGGCTATTTTGACGCCTCGCTTGGATCGGCCGACAATGCCGAAATCCTGGCTCAGATTGCCGAATTTAAGCCACAGGTCCTGTTCGTCGGCATGGGGATGCCACGGCAAGAGGCTTGGCTAGTCGACCATGCTCAACATCTCCCGCCCTGCGTGACCTTCTCGGTCGGAGCTGCCTTCGACTATGAGGCTGGCGTCCAGCGCGCCGCGCCGCGCTGGATGGGGCGGATGGGCGTCGAATGGCTGTTCCGCCTGGCCTATGACCCGAGGCGGCTGTTCGCTCGCTATTGCATTGAACCCTGGTCGCTGCTGCCGGTGATTATGGTCGATGTCGCCGCCGCGCTACGGGCCGGACGCCTGTTCAGGGCACCCAAACCCTTGCCCCGCGGCTTCGTCCCGCGCGCAGACGGTCTAAAGCCAGAATTGAACCAGCTGGTAGATTAGCTACCGCAAAAGACCAGCGCTCACCCTCTTATCGAGTGCTGGTAGGGACACCGGGAGTCGAACCCGGACGGATTACTCCGAGCGATTTTAAGTCGCTTGCGTCTACCAGTTCCGCCATGTCCCCACTGGTGGGGCTTCCCTATCCGACCTGACCTGCGCCGTCGATAGAAGCCTACAATCGACTCGAAGCTTGGCGGTCTCAAGTTTAGTGTCTTGCTCGATAGGAATCACAATCACTGATCGTGCCACCAACAGGCCACCACTTGCGCCTACACCGGTCGTTGCGCGACGCGAAGGATTGCGCGAAACTTGGGAGTAATGCGCCCAACACTTCTCTGGTTTCGCCGCGACTTGCGGCTTTGTGACAACCCTGCGCTCGAGGCCGCCCTTCAGTCAGGCGAACCCATAATCCCCCTCTTTGTGCTGGATACGACGCCCACTTTGCGCGCGGTCGGGGCCGCCTCGCTTTGGTGGCTGGATAAATCGCTGGCGGCCCTAAGTGCCAATCTGGAGGCGCGCGGCTCACGCCTAATCCTGGCGCGCGGGGTCGCATCCGAGATTATTGATGAGCTGGTTCAAGCCCACAACATCGGGCGGTTAGTCTTCAATGCTGTCTTCGATCCGGGCTTTGAAGATCGAGATCGGACCCTGGCCGCGACACTTCAAACTCAAGGCCTAGAGGTAAGACGCTTCAACGGCGGCCATCTGGTTAATCCAGACGAGGTGCGCACAAAGACTGATGGTGCCTTCAGCGTCTTCACGCCCTTTTGGCGCGCTGCCCGAACTTTAGTTCAACCCGACCAACCACGCGACCCGCCTCCGACTTTGCCATCACCCCCGACTTGGCCAAAGAGTGACCAGCTCGCCGATTGGCACCTTCACCCCATAGATCCAGACTGGTCGCGCGGGTTTAGCGATTGGACACCCGGTGAAGTCGGCGCGGCTGACAGTCTGGAGCGCTTCGTTGACCATGCCCTCGCCAGTTATGCCCAGGATCGGGATCGCCCGTCCGTCGAAGGGACCTCGCGGCTGTCGCCCCACCTGCATTTCGGCGAAATCAGCCCCAAGGCCTGCTGGCGCGCAGTGTTCGATGCCGCCGAACGCGGAACGTGCTCAGACAGTCAGGTCGATAAATTTCTGGCCGAGCTGGGATGGCGAGAATTTAGCAGCTCTATCGTCGCGCGGCGCGGCGATTTGGCCTGCGACAATTTCGACCGGCGTTTTGATCAATTTGCGTGGCGGAATGATCCGGCTGCCCTCGCCGCCTGGGCACGGGGCCAAACCGGCTACCCCATCGTCGATGCCGGGATGCGCCAGCTTTGGGCCACGGGGTGGATGCACAATCGCGTGCGGATGATCTGCGCCTCCTTCCTCACCAAACACCTGCTCCTAGATTGGCGGCAGGGCGAGGCTTGGTTTTGGGACACATTGGTTGACGCCGATCACGCCGCCAATGCGAGCAACTGGCAGTGGGTAGCCGGATCGGGCGCTGACGCGTCGCCATACTTCCGGATTTTCAACCCCATGATCCAGGGCGAGAAATTCGATCCGGACGGAACCTATGTCCGCAAATGGGTGCCGGAACTCGCACGGCTGTCGTCCAAATATATCCATGCACCCTGGAGCGCGCCTACTGCGGTGCTTGCCGGATCTGACGTCCAGCTCGGCGTCACCTATCCGCAACCGATTGTCGACCATGTGGCGGCCCGCCAACGTGCGCTCGACGCCTATGCGCAGATGCGAGGCGTGACGCCCTGACGGTTTGCTATCGGCCCCGCGTTGGACTCTGTTAGGTTCAACTCCGGTACGGAATCAGGGGCGAGCGGCACCGGCCATGGCCAGCGATCTAGATACTGACACGGCCCAGGCCCGGGCCATGTTCCGCTCCTTCGACGGCATGGAGGGCGTGCCTGATGTCGCCCTTGCGCCCGCGCGCCAACGCACGCTCATCGAGACCGCCAAGGTCGTATATCCCGGCGTCCTTGTGGCCCTGACAATTGCGCTGGCCGCCACGTGGTTGTCCCAACACTACAAAGCCCCGGTAATGCTCTATGGCCTGCTGATCGGCATGGCCTTTCACTTCCTGCACGAGGAAGGCCGTTGCATCGCCGGAATCGAGTTTTCGTCCAAGGCCATCCTGCGCACCGGCGTGGCTCTGCTCGGCGTGCGCGTCACCGCCGACCAGATCATGAGCCTTGGCCCCGCTCCGATCCTTATCGTGGTGGTCGGCGTGATTTCGACCATCGGGCTTGGACTTCTGGTGGCCCCCCGCCTAGGCCGTTCCAAAGCGTTTGGCGTCCTGTCTGGCGGCGCGGTAGCCATCTGTGGCGCATCGGCGGCACTGGCCATCGCGTCAGTCTTGCCCAAGTCCAAAGACAGTGAGCGCGACACCATCTTGACCGTGGTGACCGTCACCGCCATGTCCACCGTGGCGATGATCATCTATCCCCTGATCGCCGTGCGCCTGGGTCTTACCAACGCTCAGTCCGGCGTGTTCCTGGGCGGCACCATCCATGACGTGGCACAGGTGGTGGGGGCTGGCTATTCGATCTCGCCAGCCACCGGCGATGTCGCCACCTACGTAAAACTGCTGCGCGTCGCCATGCTGGCCCCCGTGGTCTTTGCCATCTCCATCGTCGCGGTGCGCATGAGCGCGGGCGGCGGCGTCGGCAAGATCCCCACCCCGCCGATCTTCCTACTAACCTTCGCCGGCTTGGTGACGATCAACAGCCTAGGCTGGCTGCCCAAGCCCGTCGTCACCGGTGAGACCAGCCTCTCCAGTAGGTGCCTCGTCACTGCCATCGCCGCGCTGGGCATGAAGACTTCGTTCAAGGACGTGGCGGCGGTCGGCTGGCGGCCCATCGCCCTGATGGTAGGCGAAACCCTGTGGATCGGGCTTTTCGTGCTGACCGCCGTGCTTCTGACCCGGGCCAGCTAAGCCTTAGCCTTCCACGCCAAGAACTCCGGCGTCTCTAGCAACCGCTGGCCATAGGCATCGGCTGCCGCCGACCCCGTCTCGATCTGATAGGTCTCAAAGCGCGTTGCGACTGGGGTGTAAAAGGCGTCGGCAATCGACCAATCCCCCAGCAGGAACGGCCCACCGAACCGGCCCAGCAGCGCCGACCATATCTCGCCGATGCGTCGCACATTGGCCTGAGTGGCCTCAGAAATCTCGCGCGCGTGGGGTGCCACTTCCAGCATCATCGGACATTCCGCACGCAGAGCCTGAAACCCCGAATGCATCTCCGCCGCCGCCGCGCGACCCAAGGCGCGCTTGGCCTGATCGTCCGGCCAGAGCTTGGCCGCCGGAAATGACTCGTTGAGATATTCACAGATCGCCAACGAATCCACGATTACCAATCCTCCTGCCTTCAAAGCCGGAACCAGCCCCGAGGGCGAGTGGGGTAAGATGGCCTCCCGCGTCATGTCATTGTCCTGGCGCAGCGGAATCAGGGTCTCGGTGAAATCCGCCCCCGTTCGCTTCATTGCCAACCAGGGCCGCATCGACCAGGTCGACCATTTCGGCGTACCAATCACCAATTCCATTGCATCCAACTCCACACACGTTCCACAATGCCCTATTGGCGAGACGACATTTCCAACGTCTATTAGCGACAACGATAAGATATTTTCAGAGGAAACATTTTCATGACCGAGGCTTCCGCCCCGGCCCCTATTGGTGCCAGTATTTCAGACGGAACACCTACGGCTGTTCCATTGGTCTCCGCAGCCTTTCGCCGATACGCATTGGTGATCTTGCTGCTGGTCTACACGGTCAATTTCCTAGACCGTCAGATCGTCTCCATCTTGGCCGAGCCGATCAAGAATGATTTGCATCTGAAGGATTGGCACATCGGCCTGATGTCGGGCTTCGCCTTTGCGATGTTCTATTGCTTTCTCGGTCTGCCCATCGCGCGCCTGGCCGAGAGCTTCAACCGGGTCTGGATCATCGGCGGCTCGCTCGCGGTCTGGAGCGGGTTCACTATTGCCTGCGGGTCTGCCGCAAATTTCGTCCAATTGGTCTTGGCCCGCATCGGCGTAGGAATCGGCGAAGCCGGGTGTACGCCGACCGCCCACTCCTTGATCGCCGACTATGTGCCTAAGGAGCAGCGCGCCTCGGCCTTGGCCTTCTTCTCCATCGGGACGCCCTTGGGCGGTCTCTTGGGTCTAGCCATGGGCGGGATCATCGCCGACGCCTATGGGTGGCGAACCGCGTTCCTAGTGGCTGGTTTACCCGGAATAATCCTGACCGTCGTGGTCATGCTAACCCTGAGAGAACCGCGCAAACAGATTGCAAAGGACGCGGTCACGCACGTGCCCGGCAAGGGTCACTTCCTGATCACGCTCAAGTATCTGGCACGCAAGAAGACATTCTGGCTCATCGCCTTCGCCGCGGCCATCAAGGCCTTTATCGGCTATGGTCACGGCCCCTTCACGGCTTCGTTCTTCTTTCGGAATCACTCCGAAGAAATCGCCGCAATGGCTGCGATGGTAGGGTTGAAGTCCGCTGGCTTCCTAGGGCTTGCATTGGGGCTGATGGGCGGCACCGCCGGCATCATCTCCAGTTGGGCCGGGGGTTGGATCGCAGACCAGGCTGCTAAGCGTGACTTGAGAGCCTATATGAGCGTTCCGGCTGTGGCAGCCTTGATATCCCCGATCATTTTTACGGTAGCGATACTCCAGAACAGCGCTGTCTGGGCGATGGTTCTCCTCGTCTTGCCGGGTCTGCTAGGGTCGCTTTGGTATGGGCCTGTCTATTCCTCTGCCCAAGGTTTGGTGCCGCCACATATGCGCGCAACGGCCGCCTCGATCTTGATTTTCATCATCAATATCGTCGGGCTCGGCTTGGGTCCTTTGGCAGTGGGTGCCCTATCTGACATTCTAGCCGGTCCCATGGGTATGGGCTCTGCAGAGGGCGTCCGCTGGGCACTGATCCTGTCTTCCTTCATGGGCGTGGTGGCGTTCGGACTGTTCTGGGCTGCGCGCAAGACGATCCGCGAGGAGATGGTCAGCTAAGCCCAACTCGTTCGGGACGATGGCGCGCGTGTGTCAGTGATTGATTCATGGTGCCTAAACAGCTCCTTAACGCCATGCGGTCACCATTGCGGTGTCGTGCGCCCTTATGCGCCTTTGGAGATCGCCATGTCCCGTATGTCTGGGTTCAAGCGCCATAGCCAAGACCACTTCGAGCCGCAGGATGATAGCGACCCGATGGCGCAGCGCCGTTTGCGTGGGTATTTAGAACAGATCGACTACACGGCTTTTGCGGCCAATCGCGAGGTGATTGGGGCCGCGCTGGGCGGTTCGGCCAATACGGCGAGCTTCCAAAAGCTGGCGGTCGCCGCGGCCCAAGCCCGCGCCCTGTGGGTCAGGGCTGCCCTGACCGCCAGCGACAGCGGCGTGCCCCTAGAGTCCCGTCAATCCAACCAGCTCAGCGATCTTCGGGCCAATTATGAGGAACTGAGCGAGGCATACGAAGCCATGCGGCGCATGGTTGAGCGCGGCTATCTCAGCTATTCCGCCCCGGCCGGGCACTGATCCTCACGAAGCCTGGGTGACTCTGGGCCACAACCGAGTCACAATCTTTCTAACGCCAATCGTGGCCCGTCATCATGGGCGTAGGATCGCGGACGTAAAGGGAAGAGATCATGGCCTATGCCCCCGACACCCGCGCCTTCTATGACGCCGACAGCCACATCATGGAGCTTCCGGATTTCCTGAAGAAATACGCCGACCCCGCCCTGCGTGATGAAATCCCTGAGGTCAGCTATTCGGCCTCTATCGTCACCGATGAAGAGGTCGCGGTGATCATGAACAACGGCGGTCGTCACAGCGATGAACACATCGCCGCCCAGATCGCCATGGGCGACGCCTTGATCGAGAAATCCAAGGAAATTCAAGGCTTGGGGGCCTTCAACAGCGCCGACCGCACCAAGGCTATGGACCTACTGGGCTTCAAAAAGCAGCTGGTGTTCGCCACCCACAGCCTACGCATGCCCTTCTCTCCCAGCAGCAAGCTAGAGAACCGCCTGCGCTACGGGGCCGCACGCGCCCACAACCGCCACATGGCCGACTTCTGCGCCCATGACGATCGCCTGATGGGCGTCGGCGTCGTGCCGCTGGATGATCCGGACTTGGCCTTGGCAGAGGTTAACTTCATCATCGAGAACAAGTTGGAAGCCGCCTGGGTGCCGCACCGCCCCTGCGGCGACCGTTCGCCCGGCCACGTGGATCTCGACCCGGTCTGGGCGCGTATGGCTGAAGCCGGTATCCCCTTTGTGCTGCACGTCGGTGGCGCACCGTTGCAACTCTCCAAGGCCTGGATGAACAATGGTCGCCCACCCACCAAGGACTGGCTCGGCGGCGGCGAAAACCTGCGCACCAAGGACGTCGCTCTGCTGCATGAGGGGCCCGAAGCCTTCCTGACCATGCTGGTACTGGACGGCGTGCTGCATCGCCATCCCAACCTGCGCGGCGCGGCCGTGGAACTGGGTGCCGGCTGGGTGCCAGAACTTCTGCGCCGTCTTGACTGGGTGGTGAAACACTGGAGCCGCAACGATGCCAATCTTCAGGGCCTGAACCGCACCCCTTCAGAACAGATCACCGATCAGCTGGGCTTTACCCCATTCGTCTTCGAGGAAGTCGGTAATTTCATCGATAATTCGAACCCCGATCTGTACCTGTTCTCCAGCGACTATCCGCACATCGAGGGCGGCCGCAACCCGATCGGCCGGTTCGAGGGCACGCTGGGTGACCGCAGCGAGGATGTCCGCGAGAAGTTCTATGCCGAGAATTTCCTACGCATCTTCCCCAATGCTCGGGTGCATGGACCTTCGAAAGTGGCTGTGAACGCGTAAAGCGTTGGCGGAGGAACCCTGGCAGCAGGCGAGTTCACCCCGAGCAGCGCCCTGATCAGGTCCGACACTTCTTCAGATCAACGTAGAAGACTACACCACGCCGGGCCGTCCCATCCAGGGAATCGAGCGTCACCAAAGCCTCCCGTGACCCTCGGTTCGCCAACAAATCGAGGGTCGCAGCGAAGTTGAGGGCTGCATCCTCGCCGCAGCCAGCGCGCTTCATTAAGCCCGCGCCAATGTTCTCGTCGAATGCGTAGTCGCCGTCGTATACGCAGTTCACGGCCCGCCGAAAACTGCGGCCCCGGCCCTGGCGGCCCCCGCTGTAGTTGACACTTAACTGGGCGCTCTGTCCGGCGTCGAGGTGCGCGAATCCACGATAGCTTATCCGGAATACGCCCAGAGAGTAGCCCGCCGGCAGATTGAGCGGAATTCGAACGTCGCAATTCGTACGTACGCCTCCGGAAACAGCCTGGATTCCTTGGGCGGTGAAGTTGTCAAAGAGGACGCTGACAGCGGTTCCATCGGGCGAGTTGACGACGCTGTAGGATCCACCGCCGCAATTGGCCTGAATGACCACGACCGCTAGGCCGCGCGCCTTGAAGGATTTAATCGTCGGATCTTCGACATCGGAAAGCGCCTGAGGTGCCTTGGCCTGTGCCCCTTGGGAGGTAGACAGGGCCAAGGCGACCAACGGCGAGACGATAATGGCAGCCAGCCAACCCATGTGAAATACTCCGTTTCTGCGAGCGAGGACCGACGGCACCTAGTCCCTCTTTCTTAGAGCGCGATCAGATCCAATGGGTATCCAATAATCTGGAAATATCTCGCCCAAACAATAGCTTAGATCCCCTCTTGATTCAGTTGAGTCGAAACCGGCTCTAGCAGCGCTGCCAACTCAGGCGATAGACAATGGCGGCATTGACGTCCTGCGAGTCGACCGTAGCCATGGCTTCGGCATTGTTGACGGTGCTGACCCGCATGCTTGAGTTGGTGCGCAGATTTACGTCTGCGCCACAGGCCGACCAGACCATGCTCTGCACTGTGAGCTCATTGTTTATCAAATAGTCGGAGTCGAGCACGCCGTAGAAGTTGCGTCTGAACGCGGGGCCGCGGCCGCCGGCAAAGAAGTATTCAACATTGAACTGTGAGGCGGCTCGGCGGGGCAGACGATTGTATCCTCGGTAATCGACCGAGAGGACCGCCACGCTGAAGCCCTCGGGCACATAGACCGGAATCGCGACGTTGCAGCTCTTGCGGTCAAACGATCTGCCGGTCGTTCCGCCAGCTGACACCTGATACTCGTCGAAGATAATGCTCAGGGACTTGTTATCGGGGCTGAGGGTAGCCGAGACGCTGCCCGACGGACAGCCCGTGCCGCCATAGCCGGGCGTTCCTAGCGCGATGTCACTCTGGGCGCTCGCTGTTCCAGCCATCGCCAGAATGCTAAGCGCCGCCAATCTCATTAGATTCCGGCATCACGGTGTGCAGGTCGCCGCTTCGTTTGACACGCGCCTCGAAGGATTGACTGTTTCCACCAACTGCGGTTCTGGTATTTTTGTGTTGGCCACGTCGTCCGGGACTTTGATCGAAGGCAACACTGCCGTTC
>JANPNB010000019.1:0-3334 GCA_031427275.1 Alphaproteobacteria bacterium
GAGCTGGCCCGGGATTTTGCCTGACCCCCGATGTTGGATGTCTGGACAATTTTCGAGTGACCCAGCATAGCGGCTGACGTGAGCCCGCCCGATACATCCCGCCGCGCTGATATCGACTGGATCCGGGTCGCAGCCTTTGGACTGCTGATCGTCTATCATGTGGGCTTGGTCTATGCGCCTTGGGATTGGCACGTCCACAGCCTGCATCGGTTCGAGCCCCTGCGCTATCTGGTCTTGGCCAGCAATCCCTGGCGTCTGACGCTACTGTTTTTGGTGTCTGGCGTGGCTTTGAGGTTCATGACTCGCCGCCGCCCCCCGCTTGAGGTCGCAGGTGTCCGGATGGCGCGACTTGTCCCGCCCTTTCTGTTCGGCGTTCTCGTCTTGGTGCCGCCCCAGTCTTGGTTGGAGGCGATGGACAAGGGGACTTGGTCGCAGGGGTTTGTCGCGTGGTGGCTCAGTGAATTCAGTCCAGCGGGTCTGGCTGACGGCGTCCCGCTGAACCATCTCTGGTTCGTGCTCTATATCGGCCTCTATAGCCTTATTGTGTTGGCGATCTGCGCTTGGCCCAAGGTACTCGGTGCGATTGAGCACGGTCTGGCGGGGCTGCTCTCAGGTTGGGGGCTGTTGATCTGGCCCGTCCTTTATCTGTTTGGCGTCCGGCAACTGTGGTTCGCCAGCTACGGAATTTCAAATCATCTTGAGACCGATTGGTACAACCACGCCATGTCGTTTGGCGTGTTCATCGTGGGTTTTCTCATGGCCCTGCGTGACGCCTTTTGGCAGCGACTGGAAAAGCTTCGCTGGGCACTGATTGGCTTGGCTATAATCGCTCTGGTCGCCCTGATGATCCTTGAGGTGACCTCACCTGATCTGGCCGAAAACGCCTTGGCTAAGAACGCGATGTTCGCCCTGGATCAGTGGTGCATGCTGGGGGCGGTTCTAGCGTTCGGCAGTCGGTACCTCAGGACCTCAGATGGTCCGTTGCTGCGTTACCTGACCGACGCGGTCTTCCCGTGTTATCTCGCCCATCAAACAATCCTGGTCGCCGCGATCTTTGTTCTGAAATTCCAAAGTGCCCCGCCGATCTGGGAGGCGACCCTGCTGCTGGCGATAACCCTAGGGGGCAGCCTACTCGTTTTCGAGATCGTTCGAAGGATAGGACCCCTTCGCCCGCTTTGGGGACTCAAGCCAGCGCACGGTAAGTCATGATCGAGCTCTATCGCCGCCGCCGATGGCTGCTACGGATTGGCATGGCCGCCCCGATTATCGCCTTTGTGGCTGTGGCGGCTGCAGCCCTGGCCTATCCGGGGTTCAATCACGCCCGACAATACCTCAGTGAACTTGGGGGTGCCGGGGCCAGGTTGCCGCAGATATTCAATGGCGGCGTTACGGTCTCGGGCCTCGGTGCCATCGTGGCGGGCTTGGGGTTTGGGTTTGCTGTGTCTGCACTGGGCGGTGCACGGATTGCGGCAATTTTGATCAGCTTATCCTTTGGCTTGGCCGGAGCTGGCATGATTGTCGCCAGCCTCTATCCCTGGCCCGACCCGCGCCACCTGGCGATCAATCTGGGGCTGGGCATCCAACTCGCCCCACTCTTGCTGTTGTGGGGTTTGGCCCGGGTGCCCGACATGCGCCAGTTGCGCGGCTTCCTGCTGGTGGTGTTCATCGTGATGGCGGCTCTGACCGTTCTGACCAAGCACCTGATTTTCAAGGGATTGGTCAATGACGCCAACGTCGGATGGTGGGAACGTGCCTTCGCGATTGTTCTGGTCGGGTGGACTGGCATCGCCGCATACGCCTTGGAGCGACGGCTATTGGCTCTGGTGCGCGGCCAGGTGGACTGACGTCGCTCTAGCATTCTCGGGAATTCAGATCGGCTTTCGGCGGTCACCGGCAGATGTCACTTTGTTGCACTGCTTTTCGTTATTTTGTCGCGTGTTCAACTCAGTTCTTGCTTGAAGACGCTGCAATGCAGCATAACGTCTTTGTGATCGCTTCATTGGGCCGGGGCTCAGACTTGGCGACAGGCATTTGGCGGGACTGCGGTGAGTTCGTTCGACGGCATAAGCAATCTGGCGGCTCGGGCTGAGCTAAACACGGGCTCCACGCCTGAGTTTGGCCAAGGTGAATGGCTTCCTACTTCTGCGTCCCTGGCCGTGCCGCGCCAAGCCGTGGCCGGCAGGGCGGCCCGATCGCGGCCATCGACCTCGCCAATCAACATCGCCTCACGCCGTGCGTTGGTTCTAATCTGCTCGGTGGTTCTGGCCGGTTTGGCCTTTACCACCCCCGCTCGGATCTATGCCGAGGATGGGTTTTCCGGCCTCGAGTTACTAGCCCTTACCCTGTTTGGTGCCCTGACCCTGCCGATCTCCTGCTGGTTCGTCAGCGCCGTGATTGGGTTTGTCCTAAACCTGCGCCGTCAAGGTGGAGATGACCTCGGCTTCTCTGCAACGCCGCGTAAGCCGACCAGCCGCACCGCGCTGCTGATGCCGCTCTATAACGAAGACCCCGTCGCCGCCTTCGCGCGTCTGAGCAAGATTGAACGCTCGTTGAGCACGCTGGGTGCACAGGGCAGTTTCGACATCTTCGTCCTTTCGGACACGACGGGCGACCGGGTTGCTGACGAAGAGTGGGCCTGCTTCCAAGTCTTTCGTCTAACCTCTCATTGTCGTCCCTATTACCGCCGCCGCACCGACAACGCCGAACGTAAAGCCGGCAACATCTCTGATTGGGTCCGGAAATTCGGGGCTGCCTATGAGCATATGCTGATCCTCGACGCCGACAGCACCATGACCGGCGAAACCATCTGCCACCTTGTAGAGGCAATGGAGCGCAGGCCTGACTTGGGTCTGATCCAAACAACGCCGATTATCGTCGAGGCCAAGAGTCTTTACGCGCGAACTCAACAGTTTGGCGTGCGTTTGTACGGCCGCGTGGCCGGTGCCGGTCTGGCCTGGTGGTCTGGGTCGGAGTCCAGCTATTGGGGCCACAACGCGATTGTTCGCGTTCGGGCCTTCGCTCAGTGCTGCGGACTACCGGTCCTTAAGGGCCGCAAGCCGTTTGGTGGCCACGTGATGAGCCACGACGTCGTCGAGGCCGCGATGCTGCGCCGCGGTGGCTGGGGCGTACATCTGACCGCGGCGCTCGATGGAAGTTTCGAGGAGACACCCCCGTCCTTGCAGGACTTCATGAGCCGGGATCGTCGCTGGTGTCAGGGCAATATGCAGCACCTTCAACTGCTGTCCGCCCCTGGCCTGCACGCGATGAGCCGACTGCAGATGGTCATAGGCATTCTGGCCTACTGGGCCTCACCGCTGTGGTTCATGTCTCTCCT
>JANPNB010000020.1:0-4267 GCA_031427275.1 Alphaproteobacteria bacterium
CCTCAAGGATTGCGGCAAGATCTCGGATGGAGACACGTTCGCGCAACAGCGCTTGTAGCACCCGCTGCACCGTGGTGGCAGACACGATGGAGGGGATGAGATCTTCGACCAATTTTTTTTGCTCGGACGGGAGATCTTTGAGCAGTTTCTGCACCTCGGAGTAGGAGAGCAGGTCGGGCATGTTCTCCTTCAGAATCTCAGTCAGGTGGGTGGTCAGGACGGTCGCCGGATCGACGATCGTGTAGCCCCTGAAGGTAGCCTCTTCGCGCAGATTGTCGTCGATCCAGGTTGCAGGCAGGCCAAAGGCTGGCTCGCGCATGTGCTCGCCGGGCAGTTCGACTTGACCGCCGCGTGGGTCCATCGCCATCAAGTGACCGAGGCGAACTTCACCGCCACCGCCCTCCATCTCCTTGATGCGGATCATGTAGCCCTGGGAGTTCAGGCGCATATTATCCAGGATACGGACCGGTGGCATGACGAAGCCGAAATCGGCGGCCAATGTCTTGCGAAGCGCCTTGATTTGATCGGTCAGACGGCGACCTTCCAGATCATTGATCAGAGGCAGTAGCCCGTAGCCTAGCTCGATCTTGATCTCATCGATTGCCAGGGTCTGACTGATGGGCTCTTCCTGTTCCTCGACGATCGGGGCCATTGGCGCGGCCTCTGCGGCTGCGAGCTGATCGGCATTCAACGTTCTCCGCCATGCCAATGAGCCAGCCGCGAGGGAAACGAGTGCGAACGGAATGATCGGCATGCCGGGGATGAAGGCGATTACCCCGGAAGCGGCCGACACCATACCCAGAGCGACCGGGTTCATAGCCAGCTGTGCCACCAAAGCCTTATCAGCCGAGCCTTCGACCCCAGCTTTGGACACCAGGAAGCCCGCCGCGATTGAGATTATCAAGGCCGGGATCTGGCTGACCAGGCCGTCACCGATGGTCATGATGGTGTAGGTCGCTGCGGCCTGGCCGATCGGCAACTTATGTTGCAAGACCCCGATCAGGATTCCGCCGATCACATTGATAGCCACAATGATCAGGCCCGCGACCGCGTCACCGCGCACGAATTTCGAGGCCCCGTCCATGGCCCCGAAGAAGGTGGACTCCTGCTCCAACTCCTTGCGACGCTTCTTGGCTTCGGCTTCTTCGATGAGGCCGGCCGACAGATCAGCGTCAATCGCCATCTGCTTGCCGGGCATGGAGTCCAGGGTGAACCGGGCTGCGACCTCAGCGATACGTCCCGAGCCCTTTGTAATGACGATGAAATTGACGATGACCAAGATCGAGAACACGATCAGGCCGATGGCAAAGCTGCCGCCGGTCATTAGGCGACCGAAGCTCTCAATGACCTTGCCGGCCCCGTGAGCGCCCTCATGGCCGTGGCCCAAGATGAGACGCGTAGATGCGACGTTGAGCGCGAGGCGAAAGAGGGTGGTGACCAGCAGGACTGTGGGGAAGGCTGTAAATTCCAGAGGCCGACGGATGAACAATGACGTCATCAGGATAAGGACCGCTGAGGTAATGGATATGGCCAGCAATCCGTCCAGCACAAAGGCCGGGACGGGCAAGATCAATAGGACGATGACGCCGATGACGCCCACCGCCATGGCCACCTCGCCCTTGGCGAGCCACCCCAGAACGTCACGACCCGAGGGCCGGGTCCCGCCAAAGAAACTGGTGTCAGCCATCATAAACACCGCTCATCCCCGCAAAAGCGGGGACCCAGGCGTTTTTGGTTCTGCTGAGGCGATGGACCATGTCACTCACGAGTTGGAATCCGCCCGTTCCCAAACACAAAAAGCCTGGGTCCCCGCTTTCGCGGGGATGCACGGACTTGAAAGTTAGGCGGCGTGAAATCCCATCTGCGGCGCGGGCACCGGAATCCCCGCCTCGGTATATTCCTTGAGCTTGTTGCGCAAAGTGCGGATGGAAATACCTAGAATGTTCGCCGCATGGGTCCGGTTGCCCAGGCAGTGTTCCAAGGTGTCGATGATCAGGTTCTGCTCCATCTCGGCGACGGTTTGTCCGACGAAGGCGCGCGTTGCGGCCTCTGCCGCGCTGGCCGCGGCGTGGGCCGCGCGCGAACCGGGGTCCGACTGGCTCAAGGGCTGACCATCCGGTAGACGAATTGCGGCCTCGTCGATCTCCGACCCGCTCGCCAGCAATACGGCGCGGTGCATCGCATTTTCCAGCTCACGCACGTTTCCCGGCCACCGATGCAGGGTGAGCCTGCGTTTGGCCTCGGCCGACAGCTGGCGCTGCGGTGCGCCATTGGCCGTCGCGTACTTCTTCACGAAGAACTCCGCCAAGACCACCACATCTCCGGGCCGTTCACGCAAGGGGGGCAAGCGCAGGTTCACGACGTTCAGTCGATAGAGCAGGTCTTCGCGAAATGTGCCGTCCTTCACCGCCTGGACCAGGTCACGGTTCGAGGTCGCCAGGATGCGGATATCGACGCGAACAGGTTTGGTGCCGCCCACTCTGTCGATCTCGCGCTCCTGAATGGCGCGGAGCAGTTTGGCTTGCAGACGAGCATCCATTTCCGAAATTTCGTCGAGGAGCAGGGTTCCCCCATTGGCCTCTTCGAACTTGCCGATTCGTCTGGCAATCGCGCCGGTGAAGGCCCCTTTTTCATGGCCGAATAACTCACTTTCCAGCAGGTTCTCCGGGATCGCCGCGCAGTTGACCGAGATGAAGGATTTGTGGGCCCGGCGCGATTTTTGGTGAACGTAACGGGCGATCACCTCCTTACCTGAACCGCTTTCTCCGGTGATCAGGATTGAGGCTTCCGAACCCGCGATCTGATCGGCAAGGCTGATAATCGCCTGCATCGCGGGATCGTTGACCACCATCGGCCGGTTGTCATCGGCGACGGCGGCCAGCACGGCTGCGATCATCTCGGCATCCGGCGGCAGTGGAATGAACTCTTTGGCCCCGGCACGGATCGCAGCGGCCGCCCGGTTGGCATCGGGGTCCACGCCACAGGCAACAACTGGTGCCCGGATACGCTCGGCTTCATTTGCGGCAATCAGCGCGGCGATATCCAGATCGTAATCGACCAGCAGAAGGTCAGCGCCCTGACCAGCCCGCAGCGCGTGAGTGGCAGCCACAATGGTTTCGACGTGGCTGACCTTGGCTCCGGCCGACATGGCCATCTTCACGGCCGCCGCCAGTTGTCCGTTCAGTTTTCCAACGACTAGAAGTCGCATAGGCAAGTCTCCCAAGTTCACTCGCCGATCAGGCTTGTGTATCGCCGTCTTTAATAATTTCAGTCATGGTCACGCCCAGTCGTTCGTCGACGATGACGACTTCGCCGCGGGCGACCAGGCGATTGTTGACATAGATGTCGATGGCCTCACCGACCTTGCGGTCAAGTTCCAGAATGCTGCCGGAATTGAGCTGCAGCAGTTGAGCAACGCTCATGGTCGCGCGCCCCAGCACGGCAGATATCGATACGGGGACATCGAACACGGGTGTAAGATCCGTCGCGGTCTTGGTTTGTCCATTGGTGCTCTCCGGCAGACCATCGGAGGGGCCGAACTCGTCGAGCTTAAACTCGGTGTCGGACATGGGGTTAGCCTTCGCTTCCGGGAATAAGAGGTTCAGCGTGAAGTCCTTCGGCGGCCAGTGCCGCCTTCAGTGCCCCCGTCACGCGATCTGCGGCCTTGAGGGGGTCAAAACTCGCGGCTCCGTCGCCGAAGTCGAGGGTAAAAGCTGCCCTGGCTAAGTCTGGTGTTGAGCGGACAAGAATCTGACCGGTAAATCCGATCGCGGTGGCGGTCTGGGAGAGCATTTCAGACAGGCCATCGGCCAGTTCAGGTGAGGTTGAGACCACCAGTCTGGGAGCGGCTTCGATTTCTCTGGCCAGTGATTCCAGGGCGGCGCGCATCGGGGCCTCAGGAAACTCGTCCAGGGCTGCATCCGCAATCGCCCGCGCACAGGCCATCGCCAGTTCGGAGGAGCCAACCCTATGGTCATGGGCAACGTCAGCCAGCCGACCCAAAGCGTGCCCACAGGCCTCGGCAATTTCGGCCAGCGCTTGGGCCTGAAGCGCAGCCATGGAAGCCAAAGCTTGCCGCTCGCCCTCGACAAAAGCCTGCTTGCCTAAGGCTTCAACCTCATCGGCGGAATAGAGACGCTTAGGTCTCGGCGAGGCGACCGCGATATCTCCAACGCCGCCAAACTCGGTGTCAAAGCTAAATCTCTGATGCAGGAACTGGGACATCAGTAAACCAACTCATCATCGCTAGCACCACCGGACAGCATGA
>JANPNB010000021.1:0-3008 GCA_031427275.1 Alphaproteobacteria bacterium
AGCTCTACACCGTGATCGACGCGGGTTCCGGCAAATGGCGGACAACCCTCATCGATGACAATACGATGGCCTGCGAAGCTGTTGCCGGAGGATCAGCTGGCGCGGGCCAATGGCTTCAACCAGGTGGTCAACGGCGCCGGCATGACCGCCTCGATCCTGATCGCCGGCCTGATCGCTGAAAGCATCGGCGTGACGAACACGATCATGATCGGCGCCGGCATCGCGCTGGTCGGCGTCCTGCCGCTGCTGACACGGCATCTCTTCAGCATCCGCGAAGAGCCTGCCGATCAGGGCGAGCTGGCAGCGGCGGACTGAAACGAAAACATCCCGGAGGCCGCAAGGCTTCCGGGATGCTGTGTACGTTCAACGCCGATCGGATCAGGCGCGCGCCGTCGCCGTCACATCGCCATGGCAGTTCTTGTAGCGCTTGCCCGAGCCGCACGGGCAGGGGGCGTTGCGCGGTGTCGAGGCCCAGGCTCCGGGCGTCGAGCCCTGCGGCTGTTGTCCCTGTTGCTCCGGCGGAGCAGCTTGCACGGGCGCCGGCGTCGGACGTGATGTCGGCAGGCCGCCGGGGCGGCCCGTGCCCGGATCGTCGCCCGGAGGTTGTTCAGCGACGAACTGTCCGCGCATCAGCATGCGCGTGACGTCTGAGCGGAGATCGCTCAGCAGGCGTTCAAACAGGGTGAAGGCCTCGTTCTTGAACTCGTTCAGCGGGTCGCGCTGGGCATAGCCGCGCAGGTGGATGACCGAACGCAGCTGGTCGAGGTGCCAGAGGTGTTCGCGCCAGCGCGTGTCGACGGCCTGCAGCAGGATCTGCTTCTCGAGCCAGCGCATGCGCTCGGAGCCGACCTGCGATTCCTTGTGGGCATAGAAGCTGTCAGCGGACTCGTTGAGCTTCTGCGAGATCTCCGTCGTGGCAACGCCTTCTTCAGCGGCCCATTCGCGGACCGGGACAGCAATGCCCAGGACATCGGCGACTTCTTCTACGAGGTCGGCAAGGTTCCACTGATCCTGGTAGGCCTTCTCCGGCATGTGACGCAGGCACATGTCGTTGATCAGCTGCGTGCGCATGTCGTTGACCGTGTCCGACACGTTCGGCGCACGCATGAACTCGATGCGCTGCTCGAAGATCGCCTTGCGCTGGTCGTTGGTGACGTCGTCGAATTTCAGCAGGTTCTTGCGGATCTCGAAGTTGCGCTGCTCGACGCGCTTCTGCGAGGTTTCGAGCGCCTTGTTCATCCACTTGTGGGTGATGGCCTCGTCTTCCTTGATGCCAAGGCCGCGCATGATGCTGTCGAGGCGTTCGGCCGCGAAGATGCGCAGGAGATCGTCCTCAAGGCAGATGTAGAATTTCGAGCGGCCCGGGTCGCCCTGGCGGCCGGTACGGCCACGCAACTGGTTGTCGATGCGGCGGCTTTCGTGACGTTCGGTCGCCAGAACGTAGAGACCACCAGCGGCGAGCGCCTCGGCGCGCTTGGCCGCAACGTCGGCCGCGATCTTCTTGCGCAGGTCCTTCGTTTCGTCCTCGGTCAGTTCGCGACCCAGTTCCTTGGCGCGCGCCTCGCCCTCATCGGCGACGCGCATGTCGACGTTGCCGCCGAGCTGGATGTCGGTGCCGCGGCCGGCCATGTTGGTGGCGACGGTGATCGCGCCCGGCACGCCGGCTTGCGCGACGATGTGGGCTTCGCGCTCATGGTGGCGGGCGTTAAGCACCTGGTGCGGGATTTTTTCGGCGGACAGGAGGTTCGAGAGAACCTCGGACTTCTCGATCGAGACCGTGCCGACCAGAACCGGCTGGCGGCGGCGGGCGCAATCGCGCAGGTCGGCGATGATCGCCTTGTATTTCTCTTTCGCGGTCCGGTAGACGACGTCGTCCTCGTCGATCCGCTTGACCGGCTTGTTGGTCGGCACCTCGGTGACTTCCAGCTTGTAGATGTCGGAGAATTCCGCGGCTTCGGTCGAGGCCGTTCCGGTCATGCCAGCGAGCTTGTCGTACAGGCGGAAATAGTTCTGGAAGGTGATCGAAGCGAGCGTCTGGTTCTCGGGCTGGATCTTGGTTTTTTCCTTGGCCTCGATCGCCTGGTGGAGACCTTCGGACAGACGGCGGCCCTGCATCATGCGGCCGGTGAACTCGTCGATCAGCATGACTTCACCGTTCTTGACGATGTAGTCCTTGTCCTTCTGGAACAGCAGGTGGGCTCGCAGCGCCTGGTTGGCGTGGTGGACCAGTGTGATGTTGGCGGGCTCGTAGAGCGAGCCCTGCAGGATGCCGGCTTGCACCATCAGTTCTTCGATCTTCTCGTTGCCGGTTTCCGAGTACACGACCGAGCGCTGTTTCTCGTCGAGCGTGTAGTCGTCCTTGCTCAGGAGCGGGATGATCGCGTCGATCTGCTGGTAGAGCTCCGAACGGTCATCGGTCGGGCCCGAGATGATCAGCGGCGTGCGGCTCTCGTCGACCAGGATCGAGTCAACCTCGTCGACCAGCGCATAGCGGTGGCCGCGCTGGACCATGTCGGCCAGCGAGTATTTCATGTTGTCGCGCAGGTAGTCGAAGCCGAACTCGTTGTTCGTGCCGTAGGTGATGTCACAGGCGTAGGACGCGCGGCGCTGGGCGTCGTCGAGGCCATGGACGATCTTGCCGACCGAAAGGCCGAGGAAGCGGTAGACTTGGCCCATCCAGTCCGCGTCGCGGTTGGCGAGGTAGTCGTTGACGGTCACGACATGGACGCCCCGGCCTTCCAGGGCGTTGAGGTAGACGGGCGCCGTACCGACCAGGGTCTTGCCCTCGCCGGTTCTCATTTCGGCGATGCCACCCCTGTGGAGGATCATGCCGCCGATCAGCTGAACGTCGAATTGCCGCAGGCCCAGAGCTCGCTTGGAGGCCTCGCGGACGACCGCAAAGGCTTCCGCACCGACGTGCAGTACGAGCTTGCCGCCATAGGCCAGCTCTACCGCGACCGCTGCGACTGCGAGAACGGCTTTGATGAACTGAAGAATCAATGGGGCTG
>JANPNB010000022.1:0-9637 GCA_031427275.1 Alphaproteobacteria bacterium
CCTGAGTTGGCCCAAACGTCCAATGTTTGGCATTTCTGAAAGTCGATTGACCGCAGCCACGATCCGATCTTCGACGCGCAATGCCGCATCAACGTCATCGTTGGCAATATATCGAACCAGCGCAGCGAGATCGACCCGCGCAGGTGCTGTCCATAGCAGCCTCACCCAGCGACTTTCCTTGCTAGCAGTTCTGCGCGCAACTCCTGCATTTCCGCGACCACCTGCTCATGCGGAATAAGTTCGCCACGATCAGCCGAGTCCAGTCCTTCCTGGACCATCTCTCGATACCAGGCGTCATATCCCAGAACCTGTTCGACCGCTTCAAGGATCAGAGACTCTACCGGCGAGCCCTTGTGAAGGGCCAGCACATCGAGTCGGGCAATCTGATCTTCGGTGAGTTCAATCGTCACATGTTTGGTCATGCTGATCTCCTGCGCCCAACCTAGCCCTATTCACCGCCCTTGTCAGCCTCGCGCGACCTCAGCCATCCGCGCGCCAGCCAGCCAATCCCGATCCAAACTGCCGCAATGGCCGCCAACCAAACATACTGCCCCGCCCCGCCGCCTCTCATCGCCGCCACCACGGAATTCCCCGCAAAAGCGGTCAGCGCGATCTTGGGAATAATGCCCAGCGCGGTCCCGGCGGCGAAATCGAACACCCGCATGGGCGTCACGCCCGCCGCCATATTCACCACGATGAACGGCGCAGACGGCACCAACCGAACGATCAAACTGGCCAGAAAACCGTTCGCCCCCACCAAGTCCATGAACCGCTGCATGCTCTCGCCCGACAGAGTCTTTAGCGCCTTGGCCCCTGCGAACCGGCCCAGATAAAACCCCACCAGCGACGACACCATCGTCCCGACCCAGCTATAGGCCATGCCCAACCACGGCCCGAAGGCCACCACGGCTGCGGCGATCAGCACAAACTGCGGCACGCCGATAAAGGCCAAGAGAGCGAAGGCCAATACGGCCACCGGCAAGGCCCACGGCCCCGGTGCGGCCCCCAACCACTGCTCCACCGTCGCCTCGCCATTGAAGCCAAGCACCTGGGCCCCAAACAGGAACACCAGTCCGACCCCGCCGAACAAGACAAACGACACCGCCAGCGTCCGCCAAGTCTGGCGATCCATATTGGTGACGAGGTCCAGTAAGCGGCGCATGCCCGTTGCCTCGCCTGTTCGATGCAATGCGTCAAGCAACGCCTATGCCTTTGCTCCGGCATCGGCTACACCCCGCCCCGTTTGTTCCAACCCCTCTTTACGAGTCCCGGCCATGTCCCTTGAGTCCACCACGCTCAGCCGTGTGAAGCCTTCCGCCACCATGGCGACCGATCAGAAGGCCCGCGAACTGAAAGCTCAGGGCAAGGACGTCATTAGCCTCGGCGCTGGCGAGCCTGACTTCGACACGCCTGACAACATCAAGGAAGCCGCCATCAAGGCGATCCGCGATGGCAAGACCAAATACACCACGGTCGATGGCATCCCGGAGCTAAAGCAGGCCATCGTCGACAAGTTCGCCCGCGAAAACGGACTGACCTACAAGACTAGCCAAGTGAACGTCTCGCCCGGCGGGAAACCCGTGATCTTCAACGCGATGATGGCTACGCTGAACCCCGGCGACGAGGTCGTGGTGCCGACGCCCTACTGGGTCAGCTACCCCGATATGGTGCTGCTCGCGGGTGGCACGCCAGTTTTCGCGCCCACTACTGCGGCGACGGGCTTCAAGCTGCGTCCGGCTGACCTCGAAGCCGCGATCACGCTCAAAACCCGTTGGTTGATCCTCAACTCACCGTCTAACCCCTCCGGCGCAGCCTATACCAAGGCCGAGCTGAGGGCCCTGGCCGATGTGCTGCTGCGCCATCCCCAGGTCTGGATTCTGACAGACGACATGTACGAACACCTGCTGTTCGACGACATGGCCTTCTGGACCATCGCCCAGGTGGAACCGGCCCTTTACGACCGCACGCTCACCATGAACGGCGTGTCCAAAGCCTACGCCATGACCGGCTGGAGGATCGGCTATGCGGCCGGCCCTGAACCCCTGATCAAGTTGATGGGCAAGGTGATGAGCCAGACCACCTCCAACCCCTCCTCCATCTCTCAGTGGGCGGCGGTTGAGGCGCTTAACGGTCCGCAAGACTTCATCAAGCCCAATGCGCGCCTGTTCCAAGATCGCCGCGACCTCGTGGTCTCCATGCTAAACCAAGCCAGCGGTCTGGTTTGCCCTACGCCGGATGGAGCCTTCTATGTTTACCCCTCCTGCGAGGCCTTGATCGGCAAGACAGCACCCTCGGGTCGCATCATCGGCGGCGACAAGGACTTCGCCAACGAGCTGTTGGAAGCCGAAGGCGTGGCGGTGGTATTTGGTGAAGCCTTTGGCCTCTCGCCCTTCTTCCGCATCAGCTACGCCACCTCGCACGCGATCTTAGAAGACGCCTGTGGTCGCATTCAGCGGTTCTGCGCTTCGGTGAAATAGCCGAGGCATCGGTCATGCGCCCCCCCTTTTTCATCATTGGGGCGAAAACGTGTCGCTTGCCTGGAGAAACCTCTTTGCCGATTCAACGAACAACAATAGTGACCTCCGAACTAGTTTTCCGGAGAGACAGCCCGTCTCTCAATCTGGGGGTTCTAACCATGAAAAAGACATTCCTACTCGCCCTTGCTGCATCCGTGGCATTGACGACATCGGCAAGTGCGGCCTCGTTGCTTTACCGCAACGACTTTAGCGTCGGCACCGACTATATGGGCGCGGCAATTTCCGCATCGACTTTCTCGGTCACAAGCACCAACGGCAACCTGTCCAGCTTCACGCTCGGCAGCTATGACGTTGTCGTCTATGCTAACCAGAACAGCGGCGTTCCTGGCGGCGACTTGGCGGCCCTGAACGCCTACATCTTGGGCGGCGGCAAGGTGATTTTCGCCGACTGGACGCAATCAGGTGGGTTCAACGGCGGCCAATCCTTCACGGGCAACAACAACCTTAACACCATCACGCTTGGCGGCCAGTTCAGCGCGGGCATCGTGGGGCCCTTGGCCGTGGTCAACCCCGGCTGGGGCACCTACTCCACCGGCCTTGGTCTGCTTGGCGGCGTGTCGGCTGGTTCCTTCGAGAATGGCGACAATGCCATTGTTGTGGGCAATGGCGGGCGTACCATCGTCAATGGCTTCCTGACCGACACCGTGGCCTCGCAGCAGCTCTACACCAACGAGCTCAATTTCCTGAGCGGCGCTGTGCCTGAGCCCGCAACTTGGGCCATGATGATCATTGGCTTCGGCCTCGTGGGCACGTCCCTTCGCGGCTCGCGTCGTCGGAACGTCGTTACAGCCTAGTGTCTACATAGTGGATTAAAAGACGTCGCCAGTTGCAAGACTGGCGGCGTTTTTCTTGCGCGAAACCACATCCAGCGGTTCTGTGCTTCGGTGAAGTAGCACTCGGGGCCGCGTTTCGAGCGGCCCCGCAATGCAGCTAGTGCTTTTCGCGCCAACCGGCCTTAGCTTCGTCCTTGGTCATCCGCAGACAGACCTTGTCGTCATTAATCGTGTCTACCCAACTCGTCGGGATGATGTGGTGCTTGAGGCCTGAGCCAAAGTCGAATTTCGCCAGTTCGATATCCGTGCCTAGCACGTGATCGACCTTACCGACATGCTGGCCGTCTGAGCCGACAACTTCCATGTGTTCGCGAATATCTGAGGATTGGAACATGACAAATCTCCTGTTTCAGTTCAGGGGGCCAACCTACCAAGGCAACAGTTGGTTTCATCAAACTTGAACAGGCCGCCCATCTATGGCTGATCTGGCTGCCATGGTGACGATCAGTCTCAGCAAAGCTAGAAAGCAACGCAACGCGCTGGCCGCCAAAGCCCTAGCTGCGGCTAACCGGGTCAAGTTCGGTCGCGCCAAATCCGAGAAAGCCCTGGAGAGGGCGCGGAGCGTGAAAGCCGCCAAGAGCCTCGATGGTGCGAAACTGATAGATTAATCCAAACCATATTGCACAGAATCTAGCGCACGATTAGGTTTGCGACTTCAGTAACTTAACCGGGAAACGGAGACCTTCATTGAGGCTATTGTCTTGCGCCGCCGCCATCGTCCTCCTGGCATTTGCCAACAGCGCCACAGCCGGCCAACAGGATTTCACCCTGATCAACTCGACCGGCTACACCTTGAATGAGGTTTATGTCTCTCCATCCAAGGTCAATGACTGGGAAGAAGACGTTCTCGGCGTCGATATCCTCAAGGATGGCAATCGCACCAGCATCACGTTTGATCGCGATACCGACGCCTGCCTCTGGGACCTCAAGGTCGTCTATGACGACGGCGAAACCGCCGAGTGGGACGCCATCAATCTGTGCAAGATCTCGGTCGCCAATATCAGCTACGACCGCAAGACCGGAGACACCTCCGTCGAAGTCGACTGAGCCTTAAGCCGCCATCTGGGCCGGAACCGCTTGGTCGCGGAACTCCGGCGGGATCGCATTATAGCGCGTGGCCGGCGTGATGTTCAGCCGCGCGCGGGCCGCCTCTAGCTGCTCAGCGAATAGCGCCTCATAATCTTCGTCCAGCAGCCAAGCTGCCGCCTTGCCGCGCGTATAACCCTGCCAAATCGTCTTGGCATAGGGATAGTCGCCACCGCGTGAGCGCAGCGCAGCGCCAACCCCGATCAAGGCCCAACCCAGGCCCTTGGTCTGAGCATAAGAGAAAGCTACGAGACAGGCCTCGCCCAAGGCGTCGCGGTGATAGCCCGACAGGATATGCCAAACGTCGTGCACGTCGCGGGTGCGGCGACCCATCCAGGCATAGGGATGTTGCACCTCGATCTCGCCGCCCGACTGTCGGCTGATCTCGGCAAGACCCTCGGCGGAAAGCTGCTCGGTGCGGATAAACTCGCGATAGGCCGCACCCACCGTGCCCGGCGCGAAGCTGTCGAGCCAGACGTCGTCCATCAGCTTGTCGGCGAACTCTTTGCCTTCAAACGCCAAACGCCCGCCCTGGGTGGTCGTCAGCAGCCGGTGATAGGCGTCGCTTGTGGCCGTGCCATTCAGCGCGCGCATGATCTCGAAAACCTGATCGGTGGCTTCCTTATCGTTCAACAGCCGCCTCAGGGCTTTGAATGCCGCGCGCCAATCATGCCTGGGTTTGGCAATTTTCAGGTTGCCGGGCTGAGCAGCGGGCTTCAGGCTGATAACATCGGCGGTCATGGGAGCACCTAGTGAGCTTCGATGTCCAAAAATGACGCAGGCGTCATTTTTATGCAAGCGGTTTTTTTGGGGTGGCATCATCCGCCAATTTCAAGCTCTCTAGCGCCACCATGCCAAGATTACGAAAACGTTCGATCCTTTTGGCCGGCCACGCCACCTCTATGGCCCTGGAACCCGAATTCTGGACGGTGCTCGACGCCATGGCCGTGGCTCAGGGCATGACCCTCGCCGCCCTCATTGCGCGCCTTGACCAAGGTCGCGGCGAACGCCCCCTCGCCTCTGCCTGTCGCGTGGCGGCGCTGGCGTTTGCGGGCACGCGGTAGCCATCCTCCATCCATCTCGTGCTACATATGTTCCAATGTCTTTCCCCGACTCATTCGACGACACCCCTGCCCCGCGCATCAGCGACCTCGCCCGCGTGCGAGGTCCTGACTATCTCGACGGCCTAAACCCCGAACAAACCAAAGCCGTTGAGGCTACCGAAGGCCCTGTGCTGGTGCTGGCCGGGGCAGGCACCGGCAAGACCCGGGTGCTCACCACCCGCCTCGCCCACATCCTGGCCACCGGCAAAGCCAAGCCGTGGGAACTGCTGGTCGTTACCTTCACCAACAAGGCCGCGCGCGAGATGCGGGAGCGGATCACCCACATCATCGGGCCGCAAGCAGAGGGCCTGCGTTGGCTGGGCACCTTTCACTCGGTCGCCGCCCAGATCCTGCGTCGCCATGCCGAGCTGGTCGGCCTGAAGTCGAACTTCACCATTCTAGATACCGACGACCAGGAACGCCTGATCAAACAGGTGCTGGAGGCCGAGAACATCGACGCCAAGCGCTGGACGCCCAAGACCTTGGCCGGACTGATCGACCACTGGAAGAACCGTGGCTGGACACCAGACCGTCTGCCCGCCAGCGAGGGCCGCGAGTTTGCCGCCGGCAAGGGCCAAGCCCTCTATGCCCTCTACCAGGCCCGCATGCGGGTTCTGAACGCCTGCGACTTCGGCGACCTGCTGCTGCACAACCTGACCATCTTCATGACCCAGCCCGAGGTTTTGGCCGAGTTCCACCGCCGCTTCCGCTACATCCTGGTGGACGAATACCAAGACACCAATGTCGCCCAATACCTGTGGCTACGCCTGCTGGGTCAGGCCAGCCAGAACGTCTGCTGCGTGGGCGATGACGACCAGTCGATCTATGGCTGGCGCGGGGCCGAGGTCGACAACATCCTGCGCTTCGAGCGCGACTTCCCAGGGGCCACCGTTATCCGCTTAGAGCGCAACTACCGCTCCACCAGCCACATCCTGGCTGCTGCCAGCGGCCTGATCAGCGCCAATAAGGGCCGTCTGGGCAAGACGCTCTGGACCGAGCAGAACGGCGGCGAAAAGGTCGTGGTGCGCGGGGTCTGGGACGGCGAGGCCGAGAGCCGCCTGATCGCCGACGAGATCGAACGCGCCCGCAAGGGCGGCACCGAGAAGGAGCCGCGCAAATACCGCGACATCGCCATCCTGGTCCGCGCTTCGTTCCAGATGCGCGCCTTTGAGGAACGCTTCGTCCTGCTCTCGATCCCCTATACCGTGGTCGGCGGCCCGCGCTTTTTCGAACGCGCCGAGATTCGCGATGCCCACGCCTACCTGCGGCTCATCCAATCCCCCGATGACGACCTGGCCTTTGAGCGCATCGTCAACACGCCCAAGCGCGGCATCGGCGACACCACGGTATCCAAGCTGCTCCAGATGGCCCGGCTGGCCGGTGTGCCAGTGATGACGGCGGCCCGCGAGGTCGTCCTCACCGACGAACTGGCCACCCGCACCCGCACCAGCCTCGCCGACTTCCTGCGCGATATGGACCGTTGGCGCGCCCAGGCACAAACCGTCGCCCATGCCCGGCTGATGGAACAGGTGCTGGAGGAAAGCGGCTATACCGATGCCCTGCGCCTCGACAAAACCCCCACCGCCCAGACCCGGCTGGAGAACCTCAAGGAACTGGTCCAGTCTATGGGGGCCTTTGACACGCTGCAGGCCTACCTCGAACACGTCTCCCTGGTGATGGACATGGATCGCGGACCCCAGGCCGACGCCGTGCAGATCATGACCCTGCACGCCGCCAAGGGGCTGGAATTCCCGCTGGTCTTCCTGCCCGGCTGGGAGGAAGGCGTCTTCCCCTCCCAGCGCAGCATGGATGAGAGCGGCGAAAAGGGCCTCGAGGAGGAACGCCGCCTGGCCTATGTCGGCATCACCCGCGCCCGCGAGGAGGCCCGCATTTCCTTCGTCGCCAACCGGATGGTCTATGGCCGCTGGACCAGCCAACTGCCCAGCCGCTTCGTCGACGAACTGCCCATCGCCAGCGTCGAGGCCAGCTCAGAAACCGGCTATTACGGCGGTGGTCCCGGCATGGCCCAACACGGCAGCCGCTGGGACGAAACGCCCGCCTTCGGCTCCGGCTACGCCTCGCCGGGCTGGCAACGCGCCCAAGCCCGAGGCTATCAAGGCAGCCACCCCGGCCGCCAAGCCGTCATCGAAGGCGAAGGCAAACTCGTCGCCGAAGCCAGCGCCACCAGCGCCTACACCAAAGGCGACCGCGTCTTCCACCAGAAGTTCGGCTACGGGGCGGTGACCGCGGTCGAGGGGAATAAGCTCAGCGTGGCGTTTGAGAAGTCGGGCGACAAGAAGGTGATCGATAGCTTTGTGGAGCGGGGGTGAGGGGGTGTTATCTGTCCCTATGGGTTTACCCGGTCATGTAGAGTTTCGGCGTTCAGTGTGGCACGGCGTTAGCAACGGGACAGCGCGCGGAGCTGTTAGGTTGCGCCGCAGGTCGGCTTGTTGCGTTCAGGTGCACTGCATCGTCCGCAGGGTCTGGTGACCGATGGAGGAATGGGGTCGGCAGGTATCATAGTCCAAGGTCCAAGCCCTCAACTTTCGGCGTGCTTGATCAGGGCGGAAAACCTGTCGGCGGATGGCGGCAACGGCCCCACCGGAAAGGCTCGGGGCACCAAGGACGGCGTGGCGAGGGCGACTGCGATGACGCCGGTGCGCTGATATGAGACCGCCAAAATGGCGGTGGCCAAGAGGTTGGGTCGCGCTCGACAGAATAGGATTTGAATATTTCGTCCTTGATTTGCAGATCAACGGGGCTTACGCTATGGGCATCTTGAGCGGAGAGATTCTATGACCCCTACAGCGGACCAAGCCCGAGCGATCCTTGAGCCGTATCATTCGCTAATCCGCGACGTAATCGAAGCGGCGTGGGCAGAATGGAAAGCCGTCCAGGGCTTCCGAGCGAGCCAAGGCTACCCGCCAATGCTCTACAGCCGCAGCATCTCCAACTACATTTTCGACGCGCTGGCCCGCACCGCCATTATGGGCTTTGGTGCCGAAGCGACGGTTAGAGTCGATGTCGAATCGCAGACCTTCAAGTTGCACTTCAAAGACCTTTGCGCTCGTTTCAAAAAGGGCGGGGAAGATAAGCTTGGACAGAACCATCCGACCCAAGCAGCGCTGGCCTTCCAAGAGGCCGCTGGGATGATACCTGGAACCTCGCACGAGACGGGCAAGGTCGAGATCATCTGGCTCCCCAATGAAATATGGACCAACCTTGATCGCATTCTCGTTGTCGCGCGAGACGGTGATCGGCTCATTTGGGAATACGAAGTCGAGCGCGAAGCCTCTGCCGCCGTGGTCTTGCTGCCTACAACACCGAGTGAACCGGACGCCGATGGCCCGCTGATCAGACCGAAGCCGATCGCATTGCCTAACACTGAACAGCAATAATCATCATGTCTGGTGTCGGTGATATGCTGCGCCTTGCGCGGCAACGCTTGGGATTCACGCAAAAAGCCGCATCCTCGGACCTAGGAATACCGCAGCCTATCCTATCCCGATTTGAGAACAGTGTGGCTGATCCTGACAGCGCCTTTCTGAACAAAGCTGCGAGGGTCTATGACATTCCTGTTGAGTTCTTTCACCTGAAGCAGCCAGTGTACGGGCCACCTGTAAGCGTCCACCCCATGCCCCGCGCCAAGGCTGATGTAACGGCCCGCGACCTCGATATGGTCACGGCCGAACTAAATATCCGAGCGATGCAGCTACGGCGTTTTATGGAGGCGGTCGACTTTCATCCGACGCACGACACGCCCGCGCTGGATGCGGGCCGTTTCGGACCTCCTGATAAGGTCGCCGCGATGCTCCGCGCCCATTGGGGTGTTCCCTCAGGTCCGATCAAGAACCTTACTGCGCTAGTGGAGCGCGCGGGTGCCGTAGTCGCCATGTCGGACTTCGGGGGTGCATCCGTCAGCGGCATGACGTTCAAAATCCCCGGCCAGCCGCCCCTGATTTTGATTAACGCTCAACATCCGGCGGATCGCATGAGGTATACTCTCGGGCACGAGTTGGGACATCTCACGCAGCACCGATTCCCGACCCCGACGATGGAGCAGGAGGCCAATGAATTT
>JANPNB010000023.1:0-1668 GCA_031427275.1 Alphaproteobacteria bacterium
GTGCGTTAGACATCGGCGACCAATACCCTGCTGGCTATGGGTCAACCTATAGCCAACAGGGTATGAGTCAATTGCGAAAGTGCTAGGCCGGCAGGTGCGGCTCCGCGACAGGCGCCGGCTCACGCTTTCTACCGGGCAGACGGGCAGCGACCCAGCGGCTCACGACATAGAAGACCGGCGTGAACAATAGACCAAAGATCGTCACGCCCAGCATGCCGAAGAACACAGCCGTTCCGAGAGCCTGGCGCATCTCCTGACCCGGGCCGGTCGCGAGCATCAGCGGCACGACGCCGAAGATGAAGGCGAAGGATGTCATCAGGATCGGACGCAGGCGGGTCCGGGCGGCGGCGATAGCGGCCTCGAAGCGGTTCATACCATCACGTTCCACAGCCTGGCGCGCGAACTCGACGATCAGGATCGCGTTCTTGGCGGCGAGCGCTACGAGCACAACCAGCCCAACCTGCGTCAGGATGTTATTGTCCATGCCGCGAATATTCACGCCGACGATGGCGGCGAGGATACACATCGGCACGATCAGGATGACCGCGAGCGGTATTGTGAACGCTTCGTATTGCGCTGCGAGGACGAGGAAGACGAGGACAACCGCCATCAGGAAGACGATCGAGCCGGTGTCGCCGGTCGACTTTTCCTGCAGCGCGATCTCGGTCCATTCATTGCCGAAGCCGGGAGGCAATTGGTTGGCATACTGCTCCATCGCCCGAAGCGCCTCGCCCGACGACACCCCCGGGGCGGCGACGCCCTGGACCTCGGCAGCGGGGGAAAAGGTTGTAGCGGACAACGCGCACCGGCCCGGTGTCGTTCTCGAGTGTAGCGACGGAACCGAGAGGAACCATCTCGCCGGAAGCCGAGCGGACCTTGAGGTTGGCGACATCGGCATCATCGTCGCGCGCCGACGGTTCAGCCTGCGCGGTGACGCGGAACGTGCGACCGAGCATGTTGAAGTCGTTGACGTAGCTGGAGCCGAGATAGACGCCCATGGTCGAATAGACGTCGGCGGGCTGCACGCCCATCATCAGCGCCTTCTCGCGATCGACGTGCGCGGTGATGCGTGGTGAGCCGGTGTTGAAGCCGGAGAAGGTCGCCATCGTCTTGGTGCCCGGCGTGTTGGCGGGGCCGAGCAGGCTGTTGGCGGCCTGTTCAAGCGCGCGATAGCCTGCGCCGGAACGATCCTGCACCATCATCTTGAAGCCTGCGCCGTTACCCATGCCCTGCACGGGCGGAGGCGACAGCACGAAGATGTTGGCTTCCTCGATGGCGCTCATCGCGCCCATGATCTGGCCAGCCATGGCGTCGGCATTGAGTTTCGGGCCGCGCTCTTCCCAGAGCTTGAGACGGATGAACATCACGCCCGCGTTCGACGCGTTGGTGAAGCTTGCGCCATCCATGCCAGCGAAGCCTGCGACAAGATCGACACCCTCTGTCTTCTGGAGTTGGGCGGAGGCATTGCGGATGATCGCGTCAGTACGCTCCAGTGAAGCGCCGGGCGGCAGCTGCACAACGCCGATCAGGAAACCCTGGTCCTGAGCCGGGATGAAGCCCGACGGTGTAGACGTGAGACGCCAACCCGTGACGCCAAGCAAGCCCACATAAAGCACCAGCACCACAACGGATGCGCGGATCAGGCGGCTAGTGACGCGGCCATAGCGG
>JANPNB010000024.1:0-1957 GCA_031427275.1 Alphaproteobacteria bacterium
CCGAGACCTTGAGGGATCTGGCGGTTGCCCGGGTTCTTGGGCTAGCGGAGCTTGTGGTTCCGGCCAAGGTGCCCGACGAGACCCGGTTTATTCGCGATGTTGGCGGCCCGGCTCGCGAGGCGGTGATGAGGTTCCCGGCGCTGGCGCGCCAGCAGGCGTTGGAGCGGGTTAGTCGGGAGCTTTCGCAGTCCTTGGGCAGGGGGTTGGGGCGGATCATCGGGCTTGGGTTCTTGCCAGGGGCAGGGGAGGGGCGATGAGCGCTCGGGCGCGGGCTTTGGTCGTCCTGCCTTTGGCGGTGTTGTCGATCCTGATTGGGTTGGCGCTGGCCACCCAGATGGTGGCAGCGGATTTCAGGTATCCGCGCGAGTTTGGGGCGGGGATTTTGGACCTCGGGGCTGTGCGGGTTTATGCGCCCTGGTCTTTTGTGGGCTGGTACATGCGTTTTCAGCCGCGTTATCCCAAGCCGTTCGATCTGGCGGGCCTTGTGGGGCTGGCCGTGGCGATGGGGCCGGTGATGCTGGTGGGGTTGCTGACCGGTCGGTCGGGGCGTGCGCCTAAGGCCTTTGGTCGGGACGCCTGGGCTGACGTCGATGATGTGCGGCGCGCCAAGCTGTTTGGTGCGGGTGGCGGATCTGGCAGCCAGATCTCCGGACGGGTGCTTGGGCGGTTTGGTGGCAGGTACCTGACCTATGGCGGGATCGAGCACGCGGTCATTGTGGGTGGGTCGCGGAGCGGCAAGGGGGTCGGCCATGTGGTGCCGACCCTGATCGCCTGGCCTGCGAGCGCGTTTATCTATGACCGCAAGGGCGAGCTTTGGCACATCACGGCTGATCATCGGAAGACCTTCAGCCATGTGTTTTATTTCTCTCCGACCGATCCCAATACGGTGCGCTGGAACCCGCTGTTTGAGGTCCGCAAAGGGCCAATGGAGATCGCCGATATCCAGAATGTGGTGGGGATCCTGGTCGATCCTTTGGGGCGCAAGGCGGGCGACTTAAGTTTCTGGGACCAGAGTGCGACGGACGTCTTCACGGCGATCATCCTGCATGTGCTCTATAGCGAGCCTGATGAGCGTAAGAACCTCGCCCAGGTTAGGCGACTGCTGATCAATATCGATGCGACGCTACATGCGATGAAGCACACGGCGCATCGCTGGGCGCCGGACTATCATGCGGTCGATGGGCTGGCGCGGGATGCGTCGGGTCAGCCGATCGCGGAGATCCATCCGGAGGTGCTGCTCGGTGCCACGGCGCTGGCCGGTATGGACGAGCGGGTGAAGTCCAATGTGCTGGCGACCTGTCGGGCATCCCTGTCGCTGTGGGCCGATCCGTTGGTGGAATATGCGACCAGTTGGTCGGACTTCTCGATTGGTGATCTGGTCTGCTCAGAAGCGCCGGTGTCGTTCTACATCATCACGCCGCAGGCCCATGCTGACCGCCTAGCGTTTTTGGTGCGGGTCTTTGCGCGCCAGACCATCAACAGCCTGATGGAGCACGAGCATTTCGACAGCCGCCGCCGGCGCAAACTGCACCGGCTCCTGCTGCTGCTCGATGAGTTCCCGAAGCTCGGCAGTCTTCCCTTCCTGGAAAACGCCATGGGCGAGATGGCCGGCTACGGGATCACCGCCCACCTGATCTGCCAGAGCTTCAACGACGTCTTTTCCAAGTACGGGGACAAGACGCCGCTGTTCGACAACATGCACATCACGGCGTGCTTCGCGACCTCGGAGCCCACCAGCATCGACAAGGTGACGCGCCGGGCGGGCAAGGCGTTGGAGATGCGCGAGAGTTACAGCGATCCGCGCGGCCTTTTTGGGCGCGCGAACCGTTCGACCTCCCAGTCGGAGCAGCAGCGCTACATCCTCTCCGAGGAGGATGTGCGCGGCTTGGACGACAGGAAGCAGTTCCTGTTCGTCAACAACACCAAGCCGATCCTGGCCGACAAGATTCGCTACTAC
>JANPNB010000025.1:0-10383 GCA_031427275.1 Alphaproteobacteria bacterium
TGTAGGGCGATCCTGGAACACTAGTTCGCTCTTCGATGGCCCAGGGCTCTAGGCTCCAGGCCTGCCAGTCTGGGATGATGCCTAGGTCGGCACAGATGATGGCAATGATCTCAGAGACTGGCTTGTTAGAGAAGTCTTCTAAGTCTTCGCGCTCAACGCGGTCAGAGCGTTCGCGGTGAAGATCGCGGTCTGGGGTATCACGGTCAACTTGGCGAGACACGGCCTCTTTGGCCAAGGCCTTGCGCTGCGTCAGCACCGCAGCCTTGCGATCCTGAACCTGCGCCTGGAACCCGGCGATCAGCTTGGCATCTAGAGCCAGGCTCATGCGGATAGAGCGACTGATCCGGTGAAAGCGGAGCGAGAGATCAGCGCCGATCACGCCGGGGTCAGACCCCTGCAAATCTCTAGCTTGATCTTGCAGCATGCGCGCCATGTCCATGCCGATGGCCACCAACTGACGCAGAGTCCTAGCCCGCCACTCGGCGCGCTCGGCGTCGATGTCGTCATCGCTGAGGGTTGCAAGGTTGTCCATGAACGAAATAGGAACATGATGAAGTTGGCTTGTCAACAGACTTTCGTTCCGAAGCCAGAAAGAATGAACCACGGACGACACGGAAATCACGGCCAAGTTCCTCCAACTTTTGGGCCGAAGCCCGCAGGTTGCGGAGGTAGGTCAGCTTTGACTTGACGCGCGCGGTATTTCTACCATTGGTTAAGATGGCAGCGGGTGCACGTAAAGTTGGAAGGGTTTGCCCGCAGTTGCCTAGGTGAGATATCGGGAGCTAGACTCATGAGTATCGCCAGTCGGCCGCTCAACGCGCGCCGAGACGCAATTGATCTTCGCGATGCGGTTTATCGACCCGCTCTGCTGGACTTGCCGGTGACGTTCTTTCCAAGCGTACCCGCGTTGAACCCGAAGACGGGGATGCCGGTTGCAGGAAGCTCGACACTCCCAGCCATTCGAGATCAGGTGCTTGACGGGCCATGCACCGGATATGCACTGGCAAATGTGGTTGACATGCAGGCGATCCACCGCGTCCGCAACTCGGTCGGTGTTCCGCAAGTGCCTCCACCGGTTAGCGCGCGGATGCTTTATGAGATGGCGCGCTCACACGATGAGTTCGAAGACGCGGACGGGCCTGGCTCTAGCGTGCGGGGGGCCATTAAGGGGTTCTACCATCACGGCGTTTGCTTGGATGATCCTGACCTCGACAGCGCGGCGGCGTCAGACTGGATATTGACGGTCGAGCGCGCCAAACAGGCGCGAAACATAGGCATTGGGGCTTATTACCGGCTGCTACCCGCCATCAACGACTACCACGCCGCCATTGCGGAGGTGGGGGCGATCTTAGTCTCGGCGGTGGTGCACGACGGTTGGAGCGCGCCCAAAAGTGCGCGGGACGGCGCAGGCAGGAGACTTCAGAGTAGTCTGGAAATCGACTGGTCGCCCAAGAAGGTCGCCAGGGGCGGGCATGCTTTTGCCATTGTTGGCTTTGACGAGCTTGGTTTCATTGTTCTGAATTCGTGGGGGTATGGCTGGGGCAAGTTTAGGGGGCAGCCAGGGCTGGCGCGCTGGACCTATGAAGACTGGTCCGAAAACGTCATGGATGCCTGGGTTCTGCGGCTGGCCGCACCAACACCACGCGCCTTTGACTTGACAGTTGGCCTGCACGGGTTTGCCAACCGACAGACTAGCCAAACCAAGAGGGTTGGGACAACGGTGCCTCGAAGAGAGGTGCTGGGTCATTACCTCAATGTCGATGACGGTAAACTCGTCACCCAAGGGGCTTACCCCACTACACCCGAGTCCATTGCAGAGACGGCGAGTTTTTTGACGTCTAGCGAAGGTAAATCCAAGTATCAGCACTTAATGCTTTACGCCCACGGCGGCCTCAACACGGTCGGTGATGCCATCGGCCAAGTCGCGGCTATGAAGGAGGTCTGGAAGCGAAACGGCATCTATCCGATGCATTTCATCTGGAACACGGGTGCCTTCAGTGAGGCAGCCGATGTTATCGAGGGCTTATTCAAGCGCAGCACCGCGCGGGTTGGCGGAATCTTCAGCGACGCTACCGACCTGGTCGTCGAAAAGACCACAGCGCGATTTGGCCGCGCGCTCTGGCGCGAAATGAAGCAGGGGGCTTCAGAAGCCTTTGATGTTGCTAAGCCTGGTCGCGGAGAGGCGCTCGCGCCAATTGTCGACTTGATCAGCAAGGCGACGTTGGCGGGTATGAATATCCATGTCGTCGGTCACAGCGCCGGGGCGATCTTGCTTGGCGAGCTTGTGACGCGACTTACAAAGCAAGCGGCAGATGCCTCCTCATCCGTAGCAACCGTTTCACTAATGGCTCCAGCCTGCACCCTAGACTTCTATCGTCGTCATTGGGACCCGGTGGCTGACCGGCTGGGTATCAGTTTTGCGACCTATGTTCTGAACGACAAACTTGAGAAGGGCGACACGGTCGGGCCGTATCAGAAATCGATCCTTTACCTGGTCTCTCGAGCCTTCGAGGAGGCACCTGAGACCCCAATTTTGGGCATGGTGGATTATCTCATCAGGGAGTCGGGCGGGGCTTCAAGCCTTGGCTCGACGTCTCGGTTTGTCTCCAAAGGCCCGTTGAAGGGTGCGCCGACCACCGCGACCACCCACGGCGGCTTTGACGATGACGTCACCACCCTCAATCACATCATGTCTCGCATCACCGGCAAGGCCATTGGGGTCCAGACCGGATTTCGTCTAGCAAGGCCCTGAACGCGCTGGAGTTTTCCGATATGACGATCAAGATTTCCCGTGCCCAGTTGCTGAAGTTGATTGAGAAGTACGGAACATCCTCGCCGCAGGTGGCCAAATACTTCATCGTCGATGAGGCGCTGGCCAAGCCGTTTTCGCCCGGCGTGCGGGTCAATGACGATCTGGTAGATATCCCAGCCGCGACGGTGGCTGGTGTAGTCGGTGGGATAGCGGCTCAGAACGCCCTGTTATTGAACTTTGCCAATGACATTGCGCGCGAAGATCGGCGCAGACGATATGCCAAGCGGAAAAAGGATAATCCCGGCGAGATGCGTATCGTCTCGGAGGGTGACAGCTGGACCCAATATCCCATCCTGCTTGATGACCTCGTCGATGTCTTGATGAAAAAGTACAATATCCGCAGCTTGGACGCGGCGGGCGACACCCTCGATCACATGACAACTCAAGGGGAGTACTATTGGGCCATTCGTGACGAGCAACCCCGGTTCTTTCTGATCAGTGCGGGAGGCAATGATATCATCGGGGACGGCACGGGTGCCAAGAGTCTCGCCACCCATCTGAAGCCGTTTTTTGCGGGTGCCACCGCGGAAACGCTCTTACTTCCAAGCTATGACGAGGTGATTATCAAGGGCCTGGAGGCCAAATATCTGGGTGTAATCAGCAATGCCTTAAACATTGGACCAGCTGTTATGCAGGTGATTGTTCATGGCTATGACCATGCCGTTCCGGGGACCGGCAACGATTGGATTACGCGCAATATGAAGGCGCGAAACATCGCCGATCTCGATTTGCAATGGTCGATCGTCAAACTGCTGATCAACAAGTTCAACGCCATGTTGTCGGCGCTGCCGGCGCGGTACTTAGGCAAGGTTATCTATGCGGACCTGAGGGGTTCCGTCGCGCCATTGGACGCGACCATGGCTGTGGCCGGGCCGAAGTGGACGGACGAATTACATCCCAAGAATCCCGGCTTTGCGAGCGCGGCCAGCCGGATAGACGCACTTATCACGGCTAATCTGCCATAGGACCGCACAGCTCTGCGGCGGAGTGCGGGGCCGCCTTCGTGCCGATCAGGCCAGGAGTTGCAACCCGTGCTTCTTGACGATGGTGAGCAGCTTTACCGCCATGCCGCTGGGGCGCTTGGCTCCGGTCTCCCACTTCTCGACGGTCGACTCGCTGGTGTTCAGATAACGCGCAAAGACGGGTTGGCTGACCTTGTTGGCTTCGCGGAGCTTTTGAATATCCTTGGGCGCAAAGACAAGGGTGGGCGCTAGGCAGGCTTCGTCAAACTCGCGCAGCGTTGTCTTATCGATCACACCTGTTCGGTGCAGGGCCAGCGCCGACTCGTGGATCGCCTCGGAGATCGCGCTCTTGTAAATCTTCTTGGTCATGATCCTGTCTCCGGTTGTAACGCGCTTTTGCAAATCTCGATCCAGTGGCCCTCGGTGACCTGAGCATCGGCCTGGGCCTGTGTCATCGTCCCATATTGCTTGGCAAGAGCACGAAGCCTTGCAAGATCATCCTCAGCGACGTTCGCCATATCCTGCTTGGCGAACAGAAAAGCATACACCCAATAATCCCCGCCGCGCGCCAGGATGATAGAGCGATACTGGTTGTTCGACAGCCGCTTCTTGAATATGCCGCCGCCCAGATCATCGGCTTGGCCCGCCATTACCTGCGCAATGGCCTTGCACAGCGTCGCGTCCGATATCCGCGCCTTTTTGGCAGCGCGCGCAAACCATGCCGACTTGAAGGCGCGGGGATAGGGAGATTTGGGCACGATCTATAGTAGCACTTGGTGCTATTATGGCAACAAAAATACTGACGAGCGCACCGCGCGCGCCAACTTCGACCCTGGCGACGCTCTCGGCGGGTGTTGGGCCGGCGTGCTCACCTCGCCAGTATGACGGTTAGGCCGGGAATGGCCAGTTCGCCCCACGCGCGGTCGGTGGTTATGGCCGGGAGCCCTTCGGCTATGGCGAGCGCCATGCAGGTGCGGTCGCCTAGGCCACTGCCTTTGGATTTTGTCGCCTGCCACAGCATGGCGGCGGCATAGGCATCCTCAACCTGATGCGGGCGGGGTTCGAGTTGGAGTGCATCGATCATTGTCCGCGCGGCATCGAGGGCGAAGCCGCGCACCAGCAGCGCCTTGACCACCTCCTGCAAGGTCACCGTTGAAATCAGCGCGTCGCCAACATACTCGGCGACCCGGTCCGCACCCGGTTCACCCCGGACCAGCGCGATCACCGCCGAGGCGTCGAGAACGGCGCGGGTCATAACTAGCGTGGCTCTCTCGCAGCTTCCTGTCGTCGTTCTTCGAGGAAGTCATCGCTAGTTCGGTCGTTCTTCACGTGCTCGCGATAGAGCGCCTGGGCGCGCTTGACGTTGGTGGCCATCGAGGTGAGCTTGACCTCATCGCCTTCGACCGACAGCGAGACAATGCCTGCGCCGGTCAGGCCCAGGGCGACGCGCGCGGCCTTGGGCAGGACCATTCGGCCATTGGGGGCTAAGCGGACACTGATTGACTGCGACATTGGAGGCACTTTCGAATTTGTGACACTTGGGAAGAATATGCCACAAATCGCCGACTGTCCATTAAAGTGCCCGAGCCAATTACCCCCCGTTCGGGCGGCTTACATAATAGGTGGCGCGGTTGCCCACGGCGTTGGAGACGCCGGTGGCTGAACGCGCGGTGCCGGTGATGTTGGTGACGCCTAAGGCCCCGACGTCGGCGGTGTTGGTCTGGTTGTTATTGGCGGTCAGATAGCCACTGCAGTCGGCGCAGGCATAGCCCGTGACGGAGTTTCCGGTGGCTGTGGCGTTGGTGTAAGCGTCGTAGCCGTCGCCGCCCGTGGTGTTGGCCAGCACATCAATGCCGCCGCCTTCGTTGAACTGAGTGTTGTCGATGATCACTTCGCCGCCGACATCGCCGATGATCGCTGAGTTGCCGATCCCGTTGGCCGTGGCCGTGACGGCCCCGAACGCCGCCGCAGAGGTGTCGGCCTGGGCGCGGACATAGGCTTGGTTGTGCTGATTGTTCGTCGCGTCGAGCAGGAAGCCGTGATTGACGGCGCTGAGATTGTTGCCTGTCGCGCTGGCGATGGTTGTGCCTTCTTGGACCTGGCCAAAGGCAGTGAATTGCGCGGCTTGGGTGAGGGAGGCGGTATTGTCTTGGCGGATGGCAAGCCGGGCACCGGAGCCCGCTTCGCCCCAATAGGTGACGTTATTGCCCATGGTCTGGGCCTGGAAATGGGCTTGGCCGGTGACGGTGCCGTAGATCCCGCCGCCATTGGAGGTGACCTGGGCGTCGTTGGCTTGCACGACGCGAACGCCAGCTGTGCCAGCGGAGATGTCGAGGATCTGGCTGTTGCCGATCGCTTGAGAAACCGTGTCCACGTCGCCGCCATAGGCATAGGGGGCTTCGATGTGGGTGAGGGCTGAGACGACGGTGGGCCCGGTCGTCTGGTGGACCACGCCGGTCAGCACGCCACCGGATACGCCCAACTCGCCGACATTGCCCACAGCGGTGGTGGCGATGGAGGTGACGGCTCCCGAATCGGAGGCCACATCGACGCGGGTATCAGCGATGGCTTGCCCCTGGGTGGTCTGGTTGGAGCGGACGTCGAAGTCCTGCCCCTCCGTCGAGCCGACATATTGATTGGCCACAGCATGGCTCTCGCCGACCGTCTGATCGGTGACGGTTTCGACGTTCAGCGTCTGATAAGAGAACACATCGCCAAGCTGGACCTGATTGTTCAGGACATAGCTGGGCGCGGTTTGGCTAGTAGCGGCCCCGCACGGCAGAATCCCTGCGAGCATTCCAGCGAGAAGGATCGGCCCGGGTTTTGGCATTGTTGGTGTCCAGGTTGTTATAGGCTGGGACATAGCCCCCAGTGACGCCCACTGTGCTGTCGCCCAACGGGTCGGAACGCAGGCAGGCCTGAGGACCAGGCATGCCGTAGAGATTGGCGGTCATCTCGACCACGGCGCGCTCTACCAGGGCGCGGACGGCCAGTTGCATGGGCTCTAGCGCGCCAGAGCCAGCGGAGACGTCGAAAACATTGCCATTGAGGAAGTCGAACAGGCCAACGCCGACTTCGCGGCCCACAACCTGCTTTTGGTAAGAGATGACGTCGACGACTTCGAGGGTGCGGGTATTAATCAGGCGCAGGTCCAAGCCGACGTTCATGACGAAGTTGCGCGCGCGGAAAGAGCCTTTGAATTCTTTGGCATCGGTGCCGCCGCCCGAGACATCGGCCCCGGAGGAGCGGATGTTGAAGTTCAGCTCGGTGATGCCGCCAGCCACATAGAAGTCAGAGCCGGGCACCTGGCCGGCCAGGATCTTGCGATATTCAGCGGCCTTATCCGGCGCGGGGTTTGGCGCATCGGAGATCAGCTTGTTATTGGCGTATTTCAGTTCCAGCTCGGAGACTGAGGTATCGAAGCGCTCGACCAAGGGCATGCCCGCCTTGGCGAAGGCAGACATGGCCATCAGCGATGCGCCTTGAGTGATCTTGCGTCCGGCACCGTCGGATTCAGCCTTGCCGGTATAGTCGGCGATGCGGCCGATGGCGATGCGCGGGGCCACCAGTCGAGAATTGTGCGCGTAGCCGGCCATGCAGACCAGGGCGGCGGAGTAGGGGGTCGGGTTGGCGGTGACCGGCGCAGAGCCGATTGAGGTGGCGTAGTTGCCGCTGGCTCCGGCTGTGGGGGTTGCGCAGCCGGTGATGGCGATCGAGGCCGCGCCGAGCAAGGCCGCGAGACGGCCAAAGTGTGTGGTGATGCGAACGGTCATTGGCCGACTCCGCCGGTTGTGACCTTGGTGCCAGCAGAGACAGTGCCGGTGTTGGTCTGGTTGGAACTGACGATGACGGTGTTGTAATTGCCTTGGGTAACCACAACGAGGCTATTGCCGATGGCCGTGGACCCGCCTGATCCCGCCCCGACGCCGGCAAAGGAGTCTATGGCACCGGAGGCCTGAGAGAAGCTGGACTGATCTTCTCCGGTCAGGATTAAACCGTCGACGATCACCCGGTTGCCATTGGCGTCGCGGGTGGAGACGTTGACCGGGTGATTTTCAGATCCTGAGATCCGACCGTAACCGGCATTGAAGGCTGCGGAATTGGCGTCCATGGACTGAGCCATCGCCGCGTTGGCCATGAGACTTGCGCTCAGGCCGACGGCGAGCCAGATCAGGCGCTGTGCTGCGGGGGAAGCGGCGAACATTGAAACAGGAAACTCCGCACAGTCGATCACGTTAACCTTAGCAAGCAACAGTCATGCCAAGGCCAGTTGGACGGCACTCTTGCTGAAAGACCCTCGCAAAATGGTTAAGAGGCGCCGCTGTGGCGCGAAGTTTCACTAAATTGAGCCCTTGATGTCGCTAGAACCCGAGCCCCAGCCCATATTCAACGCGCCCGCCCCGGCGCTGGTCGTGCTGGCGGTGATTGTCGCGGGTTACGGATTGCAGAGCTTTTTTCCCGCAGGGCAGATATTGCCTAGGTGGGGCGCGAGTGGGCTCGCACTGGCAGCGGGCCATCCCGAAACTCTGATCACCGCGATATTCCTGCATGGCGGCTGGGCGCACGCGCTGATGAACGCGGCCTTTGGGTTGGCCTTTGCGACGCCGGTTGCGCGGTACTTTGGGGACAGTGGCAAGGGATGGCTCGCCTTCGCCGCATTCTATATTGTCAGTGGGGCGCTCGCGAACCTGGCTTTTGTCTTGATGCACAGCCGCGAAGTGGGCCCGCTGGTTGGTGCTTCGGGGGCGGTTTCGGCCTTGGCGGCTGCGGCGGCGCGGATTGCAGCGGGCAGGGGAGAGGTAGGGCCACTGAACAGTCCGCTGGTTTTGGGCATGGGCGGGGGGTGGATCATCACGAACTTGCTGATTGCGATCCTTGGTTTTTCACCTGGCAGCGGTGGCGCGCAAATCGCGTGGCAGGTCCACTTGGTCGGTTTCGCGCTCGGGCTATTCCTTATCGAGCCGATCGGACGACTGGTTGGGCGTGTGCGAGTCGATTGATTTATCCCAGCTTATGGGCAAGGTTGACTTGGCGATAAGGAAGGATGCTCTGATGCTAGTATCTCAAATCCTACGGACCAAGGGTGACTTGGTCTTTACCGCGACGCCCACCGACACGGTCGGGGCCATTTGCGCGCTACTCTATAGTCGGCGTGTGGGGGCCATGGTGGTGATGGACGGTGACCATCTTGCCGGTATTGTATCTGAGCGCGACATTGTACGCGCCCTGGCCGAAGCGGGGGGTTCGGCGCTGAGCCAGCCGATCTCGGGTTACATGACAAAGGATGTGTTGGTCGCTGCGCCCAACGACACCATCGACGCCATATTGTCGCAGATGACCGATCGGCGAATCCGGCACTTGCCCGTCTGTGAGCGGGGGCGGTTGATCGGAATCGTCTCGATCGGAGATCTGGTGAAGTACAAGATATCCGAAGTCGAGGCGGAGGCTGACGGCTTGAAGGCCTATATCGCGGCGGGTTAGCAGCGACTCGCGGCTCTCTTCCGGGCACGCGGCGCGGTCCATGAGCGATGAAGTGCCCTCCGCCGGAAAAAACCTCGCTAGCGCCAATGCGCCATTCTCCAACAGATTCAGTACATGCCAGCCGAACGGGCGATAAAGCTCCGTGTAATTCCGATCTCGGTGGCTTTCAGGGTTGCATCCAAAACCACCCGCCCATATAAGCCCCCCTCGCTTCGGGGCCAGCCCGGAGGGTTGGTCAGGCACCGAAAGGGACTTGATTTCCCCGCCGTTGGAGATATTGTCCCGGACTTCAATCGAATCGTTGGACTGATGAGGAAAGCTCCTCGACGGGCCGAGAACGGTTTTTGCGCTAAATTCTGGAGTTTCCAGGGTTTCTCGAAAAAGCCAAACGAACGATTGACACCAAAGAGGTCGGCCTCTAGACAGCCGCCTCCGCCGACCACCGGCGCAAAACAGTGGGGCTGGCGAAAGTCAGTTTCGGTCTTTGACATCGTTGAATTGGAAAGAGAAACGCAGGCGACGGCGCTCTAGCGATGGTCCTAACCAGACCATTTCGACAGTGACGTATCTGCGGTCTCTTGAAGACAATACCATGAATAACTGTTCGGAGCTTCGGCCCCGACCAGTAATGTTATGGGAACTCGTCAAGAAATTTGTAGACCAGAGTAAGTTGGTTCCTTCGGGAACCTCCAAGCAATGGAGTCAATGTCAACTCAACCTGAGAGTTTGATCCTGGCTCAGAGCGAACGCTGGCGGCAGGCCTAATACATGCAAGTCGAGCGGCCCTTCGGGGTAGCGGCGGACGGGTGAGTAACGCGTGGGAACGTGCCCTTTGGTACGGAATAACTAAGGTAAACTTTAGCTAATACCGTATGTGCCCTTCGGGGGAAAGATTTATCGCCATTGGAGCGGCCCGCGTTGGATTAGGTAGTTGGTGAGGTAAAGGCTCACCAAGCCTACGATCCATAGCTGGTCTGAGAGGATGACCAGCCACACTGGGACTGAGACACGGCCCAGACTCCTACGGGAGGCAGCAGTAGGGAATCTTGCGCAATGGGCGAAAGCCTGACGCAGCCATGCCGCGTGAATGATGAAGGTCTTAGGATTGTAAAATTCTTTCACCGGGGA
>JANPNB010000026.1:0-3501 GCA_031427275.1 Alphaproteobacteria bacterium
CCTCATAGCCGGCCAGCAGGTTCACCCGATCAATGAACCGCGTGGCATTCATCGCGCCCATATCCAGCAACAGAGAGTCGGGTCCAGCAAACACCCCACCGACCACGCCGCTGCCCAGGCCAAAGGGAATGATCGGCGTACCGCTCGCAGCGGCTAATCTGACCACAGCCTGCACATCGGCTACGCAGGTTGGGCGCACCACGCAGGCCGGGTTGGGCGCGGCACCGCCGACCCGGTCGCGCAGGTTAGATACCATCCAAAAGTCGTGGCGGCGGCTGGCCAGGGTGGTCTCATCGGTCAAGACCTTGGCTGAACCAATGGCGGCCCTTAGCGCGGCGATCAGGGTCATGCGGTCTCCAGCGCGGCGAGATTATTGACCCTCAGGACCTTGCAAGTTTCGATCTGACTTTCAGTCTGCGCAGCTGACCAACCCAGCAAAGCCCCCATGGCTTTTGCTGCCGGAGCCAGGGCGGCCAGTCCACCATCGCGGTCAAACCAAGCCCGGGCACTGCGACGCACCCAATAGTCTTCCAGGGTCAGGGCCCCTTCGTTCAGCACGGCATGGGTCGCTTCAGCAGCCGGGCCGCCACCGACATCGGCAATTAAGGTCGCCTCTGCGCCGTAAAGCCCCACCAGCCGTTCACCCTGCACCAGTGTCAACGCCTCTACGTCTAGATCACCGCCCACCAGAGACTCCGTCGCGGTCCGCGCCGCCGTCACCTTCAGCCCTAGGGCCGCCTGGGCCATATCCACGACCCGCTCAGCCATCATTCGGTAGGCCGTCAGCTTGCCCCCGGCAATCGAGAGCACGCCGCTTGGCCCGGTCCAAATCTCGTCCTTGCGCGAAATCTCGGAGGCTGACTTGCCCTCCTGCGCCACCAGGGGCCGCACGCCGGACCAAGCTGACGCGATGTCAGCTCGCGTCAGCGGATCGATAGTGAACCGCAGCGCCGCAGCCGCCAACAGATAGTCGACATCCTGACCGGTGATCTTTGGCCAATAGTCGGCGTCCGGATAAAAGGTATCGGTGGTGCCCAGATAGGTCATCTCGCCCTTGGGCACCGCAAACACGCTGCGTCGATCGGCTGCCGGCATGATGATCGTCCGCGCCACCGGCAACCGGGCGCTGGGCACCACCAGATGGATGCCCTTGGACAGCTTCAAGCGAACATCCGCACCGGGGTCTTCCAAGCTTCGAATGGCATCAACCCAAGGCCCTGCGGCATTGATGATCAGCCTGCCGTGAACGCGCGCGCGCGCCTTGTCTCCGGTCAGCCCGTCGTCCACCTCCACCCCGCTGGCCTTGCCGCCCTCGGTTAAGATCGACACCACGGGCGCATAGCTCAGCACCCTCGCGCCATGGGCGGCGGCACTGCGCACATTGGCCAGGGTCAGTCGCGCGTCGTCGGTCAGATATTCCGGATAAACCACGGCACCCGACAAATCATCGGTCGCAAGACTGGGTTCCCGGGCCATCAGGTCGGCCCGCGACCAAACTGCATGCCGCCGATCCTTGGGTACGCCGCCCAGCTTTTCAAACGCCCACATGCCGGCCCGCAGCTTGGCGGTCACCGCGGCGTTCTTCGACGGGATCACAAAGGGTGTCAGCCGGGTCAGGTGAGGTGCAACCCGCTCAATCGCCTTACGCTCCGACGCCGCCTCTGCCACCAATCCCAAGTCGCCCTGGGCCATATAGCGCAGCCCGCCATGGATCATCTTAGAAGACCGACTGGATGTCCCCGACGCAAAGTCTCGCGCCTCGACCAGCGCTACGCTCAGCCCCCGCATGGCGGCATCCCTCGCGATCCCAGCCCCCGTCACGCCACCGCCGATGATGATGACGTCAAAGGCTTTACCGTCCAAGGTATCGAACAGGGCGGCTCGGTTTCGAAAGTCTAAGGCGGACCCGCTCATTCGGCTTCCTTCAAGTCCGGCAGAAAAAACATCGCTGGCACGGCGGCGAAAATCGCGATGCTGATCCAGGGTGAGACCCACGCCACGGGCACTGATGCCCCGTAGAGCGCCATCCCGACCAAGCTCTTGCGCATGATCCGCCGGTGCAAAGCCGCCAGTTCCACACTTTGCGTTTCGTTGATAATCAAATGTCGGCGAAACAGCGTGAAGGCCGCTGAACTGGCAAACAGCACGAAGCCGTAAGCTGCCACGGCGGGGGGATCTAAAGGATGGTCGCCCCAAAACCCTGTGACCAGCGGGATCAGCGACATCCAGAACAGCAGGTTCAGGTTCAGCCAAAGCACCGCACTATCCACCCGGCGCACCGTATCCATCAACGCGTGATGATTCACCCACATGATCGCCACCACCAGAAAGCTCAGGCCATAACCGATCAGTTTGGGGGCCAGGGGCAGGACCAGTTGGGTCCACAAATCCCCCTCAAGCGCCTCTTCCGGCAGATGCAGTTCCAGCACCATGATCGTCACGATGATGGCGATCACACCATCGCTAAACGCCTCAATCCGCCCCCGCCCGAACGCTGCCTTGGCCATGCACCTGTTCCCCGTTTGGAGGACTTAACCGGGGATTGCGCGCCCTTGTCCAGCCCGCGCTTCAACATCTCTTGGGCCCACCGCCTCGCCGCAGGCCGAACAGCTGGTGACCGGGGTGAAGTCACAGCCGCAACCCTTGTGTCGGTGCAGCATCGGCGGCCCGGCCTCTCCCGCATAGAACCGGTCGCCCCAATGGACGATGGCCAGGATCAGGGGGTGTAGGGCCAAGCCCTTGTCGGTCAGGCGATATTCGTAACGCGTGGGCTTGGCTTGATAGGCCACCTTGGCCAACACCCCCTCATCGGTCAGATGCTTCAACCGGGCCGCGATCAGGGTGCGCGAGATACCAAGACGGTCCTGAAAACCCTCAAACCGCCGCACGCCCAGGAAGCAGTCGCGCAGCACCATCAGGGTCCATCGGTCGCCGATCACCGCCGTCGTCCGCGCCACCGAACAGGCTTGGTCTGCCAAGTCATCCCACTTCATATGCGCCTCCACTTGACCCCGCGCCCTTTGACTATCATGGTCAGTCCAGAAATTAAACTGAGTATTGATCGCCATGGCCGCGCCTGCTCCAAACCCCCCGAGAGGGGCCTGCTTGATCGTCGGTGTAGGAGAGGGGGTTGGCAGCGCCATTGCCAAGGCCTTCGCCGCAGAGGGCTACGCCGTCTGCGTCACGCGGCGGGCGCGAAACCTAGATCAGCTAGAGGCTCTGGCCGGTGAAATCCGCGCCGACGGTGGCACCGTCCACGCCTTTGGTTGCGACGCGCGGTCGGAGGATGAAACCGTCGCCCTGTTCGATAAGATCGAGGCTGAGATTGGGCCGCTTGAGGTGGTGGTCTTCAACATCGGGGCAAACGTGCGGTTCGGCATTGTCGAGACCACCAGCCGCGTCTTCCACAAGGTCTGGGAAATGGCCTGTTTCTCCGGGTTTCTGGCGGGACGGGAGGCGGCCAGGGTTATGACCCCGCGTGGTCGTGGCACAATCCTGTTT
>JANPNB010000027.1:0-3455 GCA_031427275.1 Alphaproteobacteria bacterium
GGTCGTGGGTCCGAGTACACAGGCGTCCAGGGTCATTATGCCGTTGGTGATCTCCGCGTGGGCGGCGATGGCGCTGTTGCAGTCGCCGTTCAAGGTCCAGAGCACCTCGCGCTCGGCGGCAGCGCAGTGGGCGGTGACCGGGTCTGATATGGCCAGCAGGGCCGCCCGGGTCGTCCAGTCGTGGCTCCGGCACTCCACCGTGACGATACCCTGGCAGGCCGAGGGCAACATGTCTTGGCGCGCAAAGACCTTGGCGATGCGATCAGCGCTGCCGATCCGGGCCAAGCCGGCGGCGGCCATGACCAGGGCGTGGACCGGTTCGTCGCGGCTGCCGTCAGTGCGGCTTTGGCCCTCCGCCTGATCCAGCTTGGTAAGGCGGGTATCGGCCGCGCCGCGGAAGTGGGTGACCTCCAGCCTCGGGTAGAGCCCACGCAGGAAAGCGGCGCGTCGCACGGAATTGGTGCCGATCCTGAAGGTTTGGCTCTGCGCTTCGAAGTCGGCCAATGCGACATCTGGGCGCAGGACCAGCACGTCCTCGCTGGGCTGGCGGGGCAACATGCCTTGCAGCACCAGATCGGCGACGTCTTCGTTACCGGGCACATCCTTGAGCGAGTGCATGATGCCGTCGATGACGCCCTCGCGCAGAGCTTGGCGTAGCTCATCGACAAAGGCCCCACCCTTGCCGCCGTGGACGCCCAGCTTGCTGGTCTGGTCGGCGTCGCCCCGGGTTTGAAAGAGTGCGGGTTCGGCCTCGACGCCAATCGCCTTGAGCCGCGCGCAGACATCGGCGGTCTGGGCCAGAGCCATAGTGCTTTTGCGCGTGCCAATACGCAGGGTCATCGAGTCGGTCTCATGCTCACCACATACTGGCCTTGGCACGGTCTGGCCACTCGCGATCATATGTTTCACCTCCCACTGATCCGGCGCTGGCAGCGGCGAGCATCTGGCCAGCTGTGGGCAAGGTCTGCGGGTCGATGAAGGTATCGGGGTTCCAGACTTGAGCGCGCATCATGGCCCGAGCACATTGGAAATAGACGGTATTGATGGTGACCACGATCACACAGCGCGGAAGCTTGCCCTGCATGATGAAGCTTTCCAGCAGGTCGGCATCGGTGCGTAGCTCTGCCCGGCCATTGATCCGCAACACGGTGTCGGAACCCGGGATCATCAGCATGAGCGATACGCGCGGATCGCGGACGATGTTGCGCAGGCTATCGACCCGGTTGTTGCCCCGTCGGTCGGGGAGGGCGATCGTCCGATCATCGAGGATACGCACCACCTGTCCGGCGTCGCCGCGCGGCGAGCAGTCCAGACCCTCGGGCCCCACCGTGGCCAGGGCGCAGAAGGGAGAGGCCTCCACATAGGCGCGATATTCGGCGTTCAACGCCGCAAGCTCTTTGACCGTTGAGGCGGCATTGGGTGTGCCATAGATGGCTTCGAGCTGAGCGATCGTTGTCAGAGTGGTCATGCAGGCCTCCAATACGAGCGCCCATAGCACGAAGTTCTAAACCTGGCTTGACCGGGGCTGGCCCGGCGCGGCAAATGTCAGCCAACCTGTTTAAGTGCGAGGAACGTCATGGGCGAACTTTTCGATCTGACCGGCAAGGTCGCCGTCATCACCGGGTCCTCCAAGGGCATCGGCAAGGCGATTGCCGAGCGTATGGCCGAGCACGGGGCCAAGGTGGTGATCTCGTCACGCAAGGCTGGACCTTGTGATGAGGTGGCCGCAGCGATCAATGCGAAGCATGCCGGGGCAGCGATTTCCGTGCCCGCCAATATCTCCTCCAAGGAGGATTTGCAGCGTTTGATGGACGAGACCCGCAAGGCGTTTGGCAAGATCGACATCCTGGTCTGCAACGCCGCGTCCAACCCCTATTACGGCCCGATGAGCGGGATCAGCGACGAAGCCTTCCGCAAGATCCTCGACAACAACATCATCGCCAATAACTGGATGATCAATATGGTGTCGCCCGAGATGGTGGCCCGCAAGGACGGGGCGATCATCATCGTGTCGTCCATCGGTGGCCTGCGTGGCACGGGCGTGATCGGGGCCTATGCGATCTCCAAGGCGGCCGATATGCAGCTGGCGCGGAACCTGGCCCAGGAGCTGTCGCCCAACAATATCCGGGTCAATTGCATCGCGCCGGGTCTGGTGAAAACCGACTTTGCCAAGGCACTTTGGGATACGCCAGCTGGCGAAGAGCGCGCCTCGAGCGGCACGCCGCTGCGGCGTCTGGGTGAGCCGGACGATATTGCCGGGGCGGCGGTGTTCCTGGGCTCCAAAGCCGGCAGCTGGATGACCGGGCAAACCATCGTGGTGGACGGCGGTTCGACGAGCTGAGGGAGGATCAAGCCTCGAAGCTTGACAGCATCTGTAGGGGTATTGGCAGTTTGCGCTCAGCAACACGATTGGCTAGGCGTTGGTCAGCGGTGACCAGCGGGCAGGCCTCTGCTTGGGCGAGGGCTAGGTAGAAGCAGTCATAAGCCGGATGGTCGATCAGAAGGGATAATCGGGTAGCTGCCACGATCAGTTCCCGGGTCGGGCGGAGTTCAATTTTGCATTGCTGCAGGAGATTAGCCGCGGTCTCCGCTTCTATGGCGAGGAGTTCGCCGCGACGGACTTTCTTCCAAAAGATGTTTGCGCATTCGGGAACGAGCAAGTCAGGAGCCAGCAATCGCGAGGTCCCATAGACGAACATCGCTTCGTCAGCTCCCTGCTCATCGACAAACAGCTTCACCGCGACGCTGGCGTCGATAACGAACTGATTCACCGCTCGTCCCGGCTCTCTCGGAGCAAGACTTCGGAAGGTGTATGATTGCGGCCAGCGGTAAGGGCGCGCAGCTTGGCGGCAAGTTCTTCGAAGCTGGGTTCCATCTCGGAGCTCAAAGCTTGGCGGAGGATCTCGCGATGCTCCGCCTCAGCAGAACGTCCATGGCGGGCGGCGCGATGTTTGAGTTTCACGACGAGGTCGTCGTCTAGATTGCGGACGTGCAGATTTTTGGACACTTCCTGCCTCCATGATAGCAATGAGATCATAACGCTATCTTGCTCATTTCGCAAGACGGCGTGGCGGCGAGTTGGGCTAAGGCCCAGCAGCCCGTGACAGATCCCGCGCTTTGGCGAGGCGTTCGACGCCCGCGTCCAGGGTTTCGTCGAGTTTGGAGAAGCAGAGGCGCAGGATGGTGGTGACCGGGTTCTGTTCGTAGAGAGCAGAGACGGGGATGGCTGCGACGCCGGCCTCACGTACTGCACGCAGGGCAAAGGCGCGGTCGGGTTCGGTGATGCCCGAGGCCGGCAGGTCCACATTCAAGAAATAGGTGCCCTGGCTGGGGAGCACCTGGAAGCCTTCGCGGGTTAGACCTTCCGTCAGGCGATCGCGTGAACGCGCGAGGTCGCGCGGCATGGCCGCAAACCAGTCTCCGGGATTGTCGAGGCCCCAGGCCACGGCGGCTTG
>JANPNB010000028.1:0-9035 GCA_031427275.1 Alphaproteobacteria bacterium
CACACGCGGGAGTTTCTCGACACGGGCGCGCTGCCGGCGGAGGCGAAGTTCGCGGAGCGCATCCGCGTGTTGTGTCGGCATCTGGATGTGCCGATATCGTGTTAGCTGGTTTCCGAAAATGATCCTGCGCGAAGCGGGGCGGTTACAGGCGGGAAGCGTCCTGCTGAACGATATTCTACCAGAATCTACCGTATTTTATGTGATTGGATGAAATGGATCGAATACCCTTGACCGCGCCATAACGTCAATCTATATGATTCGACGTAAATAAGCGAAAGGCAGCGAAAATGAGCGAATTTAGCATCACAATTCCGGTCAGTGCCTACAAGGCGTTCGACCCCAGCGTCCAGCAAGCAATCATGTCCTACGTCGTCGCCCAGTTCGGCGTTCCGCTCGCGGCCCCCGTCGTCGCGCCGATCGCGGAGGGTCGCGATGAAAAGGGTCTGGCGAAGCTGGACGTGCCGGAGGCAAAGCTGTTCCTGAATAGGTGCAGCGAAAAGACGACCTCGATCCTTCAGGAGATCGTCAACCGCGATGGTGATTTCCTGGCGTCTGCAATCGCCCAGCTTGTCGGCACCTCGATTGGTGAGCTGCGCGGCGCATGGTCCGGTCTGACCAAGCGCGTCCGCACCATCACCAAAGACCCCGAAGCCTCGCTCCTCAACTGGTTCAAGCAAGGGGACGACTGGCACGGCATCATGGCCGCACAGACGGTTGCATCCATGCGCGTCGCCCTCAGCGAACGCGGATGACCCCATCTCCTTTTCAGGAACAATATCATGGCAAACGAAACGATCTACGGCCGCTACGTCATCCGCAGCATGAAAGTGGGCGGCGAGTGGAACGCCCGCGCTTTTCGGGGGAAAACGGCGATGGGTGTCGTCCTATCGGGTGAATCCGAAGAAGCGGCGATAATCGCGACGAAAGCGGCGCTCGATGCCGCTCATGCCGAGCAGCGCGCTGGTCGGGGGGCTGACGGGTACCCAACCGCTATCGAGGTCCGTGCCACGCTGGCGGCGATCACCATGACCGACGAACAGCGCGCCATGCTCAACGCCCATTTATGGGCGGCCGATAACATCATGACGGCTACCGAGCTTGCCGCTGCCGGGAGCTATGACAGCTACGTCTCCGCCAACAGCCAATATGGCAGTCTCGGGCGCAAGCTGGCAGAGGAACTGGAATGGAATCCTCCCGTGTTCAAGGGCGCGCCGACCTGGACATTCGCGCTTGCGACGGGAGCAGATGGAGACACGCGCGCTGACATGGAGGCGATGGGATTCGCACAATGGCGGTGGAAGCTGCGCCCGGAGATTGTGGTGGCGTTGCAGGACTAAAAGCATAGTATCTTGGCGAGAACGGTGCGACCTATCTAACCATCAAAAAGGAAAATCGGGACACACACTACTTTTTCGGAAGTCCCTGTTTGCAGGGGTGACTCCGCAGCGGAGAGAGAGTTAGTCTCCAGCCAACCGGCTCTTCACCCGCCCGAACGCCAGATAGACTGCCACGCCGATCAGGTTCCAGATTACGAAGAAGATCATCGTCTTGGTCGATAGGCTGGTGAACAGATAAATACAGCCCGCGATGCCCGCCGGGCCGATCAGCCAGATCAGCGGCGTCTTGAAGGTGCGCTCCAGGTCGGGCAGGCGGCGGCGGAGCATCATCACGGCGGCGATGGTGGCGATGAAGGCCGCCAGGGTTCCGGCATTGGCCAGGGACGCGATCTCTGAAAGTGGCATGACACCGGCGATCACGGCAGCAATGACGCCGGTCAGAATGGTCACGGTGCGGGGCACGCCGCGCGGGCTGACGGTGGCGAGACTGCGGGGCAGCAAGCCGTCGCGGGCCATGGCGAAGAACACCCGGCTCTGGCCAAACATGAAGACCATGATGACCGTGGGCATGGCCAAGACGGCGGCCCCGGCGATCAGGGCGGCGGCGGTGGGCTGGTTCAGTTGCCGCAGCACGAAGGCCAGGGGCTCAGGGCTCTTGGAGAAGACGTCGTAGGGTGAAGCGCCCAGCGCGCAGGCGGCAACGATCATGTAGATCAGGGTACAGAGCAGCATCGAACCGACAATGCCGATGGTTAGGTCGCGCTTGGGGTTCTTGGCTTCCTCGGCGGCGGTGGATATGGCGTCAAAGCCGTAGAAGGCGAAGAAAATGATCGCTGCGGCCCCCATGACGCCGTACTTTTTGCCGTCGATCTCGTTGGCCCCGAAGCCGAAAGGCGCGAAGGGCTGGAAGTGGCTGGCCTCAAAGCTGGGCAAGGTGAGCGCCACGAAGGCGGCGAGCGCCACCAGCTTGACGCAGACCAGCACGAAATTGACATTGGCGCTTTCGCGGGTGCCGGCCAGCAGCACGCCGGTGACCAACAGGGCGATGAAAGTGGCGGGCAGGTTGATCAGGCCGCCGGCTTCGGGTCCGGCTAGCAGGGCGGCGGGAATGGGCCAATGGGCCTGTTGCATTAGGCCTGTGGCGTAACCGGCCCAGCCCACCGACACGGCGCTGCAGACCAGGGTGTATTCCAAGATTAGGCTCCAGCCGATGATCCAGGCGATCAGCTCGCCCTGGGTGACGTAGCTGTAGGTATAGGCACTGCCGGCCTGGGGCATCAGGCTGGCCATCTCGGCATAGCAGAGCGCCGCGCAGGCGCAGACGGCCCCGGCCACGGCGAAGGAGACGATGACGGCGGGACCGGCTAGGCCAGCCGCGACCCCTGTCAGGGTATAGATTCCGGTGCCGATAATCGCGCCGACCCCGAGCGCAATGAGGTGGTACCAACTGAGGGTGGGCTGGAGGCGGTGCTGGCCGACCTCGTGAACCGGGGCCTCAATGGATTTGCGGCGGGTGATGAAACTCATGATGGCGTCCTGCCCCTTAGTCCTTGGGGCAACATGACCCGGCTTGGAGGCAGCGCAAAGCCCCCCATTTGCACGCGGGCGCGACATCGGTCAGCTTTGGATATTGATTCCGGAGTGCCCATGCGTCTGTTGTTGGTGGTTGTTGCATTGCTCAGCTTGGCCCGACCGGCTCTGGCCGATGATCGTGCGCTCAATGCCTTGGTCGCGGCCTATGAGGCCTATGTGCTTGGCGACGACCCGATAGAGGCGGGGCATCAAGGCGATCGCTTGGCGCTGGCCAAGCTGGGGGACGTAAGGCCGGAGGCTGACACTGCGCGAGCCAAGGCGTTGACCGGGTTCAAGGCGCGGTTGGCCAAGATCAAATATTCAGACCTTTCGACTGACGCGCGGCTCAATGCCGATTTCCTGGCCTGGACCTTGAGTCGTCAGCTGTCGAGCCTCGCCTTTGATGAGGCCCGGATGCCGTTCAATTCGGACGGTGGCTTCCACCAGACCATGGGCTATCTGGCAACGACTACGCCAGTACGGTCGGTGGCCGATGCCAAGGCCTGGATCGCTCGGCTTTCGGCCTTACCCCAGAACTATGCCGACAATATCGCCAATGCTCGGCGCGGAGTTAATAGCGGCTTCACCCAGCCGCGCAGCACCACAGAGCAGGTCATTGCGCGGGCCAAAGAGCAAGCCGCCTCGCCGGTAGAAACTGATGTGTTGCTGACCCCGCTGATCAACCTGCCCTCTAGCATTGCGGTGGCCGAACAGACAGCGCTAAGGGCGCAGGCGGTGGCGGTGGTGCGCGACAGGGTCCGTCCGGCGCAACGTGGCTTTGTGAGCTTTCTGGAGACCGAATACCTGCCGGCAAGCCGCATGAGCATGGCCGCACGGTCTCTGCCGGACGGTGAACTCTATTATCGCTGGCTGGCGGCCGACCATACCACCACCGACCTGACGCCCGACCAGATCCACGCCATTGGCCTGACCGAGGTCGCGCGCATTCGAGCCGAGATGGACGGGGTGATTGCACAGACGGGGTTTAAGGGGGATTTCAAGGCGTTCCAGGAGATGCTGCGCCACGACCCGCGCTTCTATGCGACCAGCCGAGAAGACTTGCTGGAGAAGGCCAGCCGGATCGCCAAGCGGATCGACAATGAACTGCCAGTCTGGTTCGCCACCCTGCCGCGACTGACCTATGGCGTGCGGCCTGTGCCAGCCGATATTGAGGCCAACTACACCACCGGTCGCTATTTTGGCGGCAGTCCGGCTGAGGGGGTGGCGGGGGGCTATATGGTCAATACCTCAAAGCTTGATCAGCGGCCGCTCTATGAACTTCCGGCCCTGACTTTGCATGAGGCCGTGCCGGGCCACCATCTGCAGATCGCGCTGGGTCAAGAACTGGTCGGGGTTCCGAATTTCCGCCGCTCAGCCAGTGTGTCGGCCTTTACCGAGGGCTGGGGGCTCTATGCCGAGAAGCTGGGCGGGGAGATGGGCATCTTCCGCGATCCCTATGAGCGGTTCGGTCGCTTGAGCTATGAGATGTGGCGTGCTTGTCGGCTGGTGGCCGATACGGGTCTGCATTGGAAGGGCTGGAGCCTGGATCAGGCGCGGGCCTGTTTTACCGACAATACGGCGCTGTCGCCGTTGAATATCGAGGTGGAGCTGGCGCGCTATGTCTCCTGGCCGGGGCAGGCGCTGGCCTACAAGATCGGCGAATTGAAGATCGTTGAATTGCGCACCCGGGCCCAGGCCGCGCTGGGCTTAAGGTTCGACATCCGCCGGTTCCATGATGCCGTGCTGCTGGCCGGACCTTTGCCGCTGAGCTTGTTGGAGCAACGGATCGATGCCTGGATTGTAACCGAAAAGCTGCGCTAGTCCGGCCACAGGTCCTGCACGCCGCCCTTGCGGTTTAGGGCCCGGACGGCTCGCTTGACCACGCCGAGCAGCCGTTGGATGCGTTCGGGCTCGTCATAGGTGAGCGCGCCCTTGGCCAGCCCCTCAAGCAGGAACCGTCCCAAGTCGCGGCTGGTCTGGAAGCGAGGGTCTTCGCCGGCTTGGGCCAGGGCATGGAAGCGGGCACCGACCTCAGCGTGATCAAAAGCCCCCAGAGCCGTGGCCAGGCGTTGGCGTAACATGGCGTCTGTCCTGGCTGCAGATTCCAGATCGGCAAAGGCGATGAAGGCGGGTTCATGCAGCAGAGCCCAATAGGCATCGATGGCGTGTTCAGAGGCGTCGACGCCAGGGGCTGGAACCGACGCGGCCTCAAACAAGCGCCTGCGCTCAGCCTCGATATGGATCACGGCGGCGGCGACCAAGGTTTCCCGATCGGGGAAATGATAGAGCATCGCGCCACGGGTCAGCCCGGCATCCTTGGCGATCAGGGCGTTGGTCGCGGCGTGATAGCCCACCTCTGCAAACAGCCGCAGAGCCGAGCCCAAGATGCGCGCGCGTGTGCGGCGGGACTTGGGAGATTCTCTGGCAGCTTCGATTTCCATGAGCTTGGCACCATCCGGCGGGAGGGTTCCCATAGTCTGAACGGGGAGTAGGCAAAAGTGCCAGATCGGCTTTCACACCCCTGTCACGCAATCAGCTTAGCGCCAGGACCAGATTATGGGCACCGGGGAGGCCTTGGTGAGCGAATTCGAAGTCTTGAAGTTCAGAACCCTGTTCATATTTGGTACTGGCCTCAGGCCCATAATGATGTGGTCCAGAAGATCCTGCGCTTGGCGCGGCGCGGCGTGAAGGTCGTCTATGTGCCGGGCAATCATGACGAGGTGGTGCGCGACTTCTGCGGGGTGCATTTCGGCGGTGTATTGGTGGCGCGTGACGCCATTCACGAGACCGCCGACGGTCGTCGTTTTCTGGTGACGCATGGCGACGAGTTTGACGGTGTGGTGCAGCATGCCAAATGGTTGGCTCTGGTGGGGGACTATGCTTATCGGACGGCGCTGTTGCTCAATACCCTGTTCCAGGCCGCCTGATCGGCACCATTGACAGCATGTTCGAATTGGCGACAGACTGACTGTCATGAGTTTGCCTCCCGTGCGCTACGTCTCCAGCCTTCGTGATCGCCAGAAAGCGGAGACCCGAGATCAGATCCTGGCAGCAGTAGGCCGTAAGCTTGAAACCGAGTCGCTTGAGGACTTGAGCTTCGCGGAGATCGCCTCGGAAGCGGGCGTTGGTGAGCGGACAGTCTATCGGCATTTCCCGACGCGCGAGGCCCTGATGGGGGCGTTCTGGGCGTGGTTGCAAACCCAAGCCTTGATCCCCCATCGACCGTCCAAGGCCCGCGTGCAGGATGCGATCCGTACCCATATCGACGGCACTAAGCCGATGCGAATTCTAGTGGCCACCGATGCCTGGGAGCCGCAGGTCAATGGCGTGGTGCGCACCCTGACCCGCGTGATCGCCGAGATGCGCGAAATGGGTCACACGGTGGAGGTGGTCAGTCCCGATCAGTTCAAGACCTTTCCCCTGCCGACCTATGCCGAGATCAAGGTGGCGGTGGGGGCCTATGAGCCGGTGCAGGAGCGGTTCAAGGCCTTCGAGCCGGAGGCCATCCACATCGCCACAGAGGGTCCCATCGGGCTGGCGGCGCGCAGGATTTGCGTGGAGTGGAAGCTGCCCTTTACCACCAGTTATCACACGCGGTTCCCGGAATACGTTTCGGCGCGGCTGCCGCTGCCGCTGGCGGCGGGCTATGCCTATATGCGCTGGTTCCATAAGCCGTCGGGGCGGTTGATGGTGGCGACACCGACCATGCGCGATGAGTTGGAGCATCACGGGTTTCGCAACATCACGGCCTGGTCGCGTGGCGTGGATACGGTCCAGTTCCATCCGCGCGCTGAGGGCGAGCCCGACATCTTTGCCGATCTGGTGCGGCCGATCTTCTTGTCGGTGGGCCGGGTCGCTGTTGAAAAAAACATCGAAGCCTTCCTCGCATTGAACCTGCCCGGCACACAGGTGGTGGTGGGTTCTGGGCCGCAACTGGAAGAGCTAACGCTCAAATATCCCAAGGCGGTGTTCACGGGAGCCAAGTTTGGGGAGGAGCTGGCGGCCCACTTCGCTTGCGCTGACGTGTTTGTTTTTCCCTCGCTGACCGACACCTTCGGTTTGGTGATCCTGGAGGCCATGGCAGCGGGTACACCTGTTGCGGCCTATCCGGCGCCTGGGCCGATCGACATCATTCCAGGCTCCGATGCTGGGGCCTTGGCGGTCAGCGCGACGGAGGGGCTGAAGGAAGCCTGTCTTGAGGCCTTGAAGCTTGATCGCGCGGTGGTGCGCCGGTTTGCGGAGGGGTTCTCGTGGAGAGCTTGCGCGGAGGATTTCGTGAGAAACCTGCAACCCTATCCTGAGCCGGACAAGACGCGGTTTTGGCGGCGGTTGAGGCGTCTGGCGCGGGTGCGGCGGCGCAGGCCCGAAGGGGTATAAGGCCTCTAAAGGGCAGATCTTTTGCGCAACCGTATGGGCTGCTGACACTTCCATGTATCAAGCAAGACGATGTAACCGCAGGGCCAAGCGCGGCGAATGGAGTGTCGAGTTCATGCCAGCAATGCAAGACACCATCCGCCTGGGCGACCCTGCTGTTGGCACCGGATTGTTCGCGAGATTTCGCCAGACCCGACGAACGACTGAGCATCTGGTCCGGGACCTCTCCCCGGAAGATGCGGGTGCGCAATCCATGCCCGATGCCAGCCCAACCAAATGGCATTTGGCGCATACGACTTGGTTCTTTGAGACCTTTCTGCTGGTCCCAAACCTAGCGGAGTATCAGGTATTCGACCTGGCGTTCGGGTACCTGTTCAATTCCTACTACGAGGCCTTGGGGCCAAGGCAGCCGCGACCGGATCGGGGGCTGCTGACCAGGCCTTCGCTGGCTGAGGTGATGGACTATCGCACCCATGTGGATGCCGCGATGGAGCGACTGCTCACGGCGGGCCTCGCGTCGGCGGAACTCGTGGAATTGGGTCTCGCCCATGAGGAGCAGCATCAGGAGCTGATCCTGATGGATATCTTGCACCTATTTGCCCAATCGCCGTTGAAACCGGCCTATCTGCAAGAGGCGGCGCACGGACTTACTGTATATCCGGGACCAATGGACCGGGTTCGGTTCGACGGCGGCTTGGTAGAGATCGGACATGACGGCCGGGACTTTGCCTTCGACAATGAGGGACCGCGCCATCAGGTCTTTCTGACCCCCTACGAATTGGCCGATCGCTTGGTCACCAACGGCGAATGGTTGGCGTTCATGGTTGATGGCGGCTATCAGCGTGCAGAGCTTTGGTTGTCGGAGGGGTGGGCCAAGCTTCAGGCCGAGGGCTGGAGCGCGCCGGCCTATTGGCAGGCGCACGACGGCGGATGGCGGGTCATGAGCCTGCTGGGGCTTCGCGCCTTAGACCCTCACGCGCCTGTCGCCCATATCAGCTTCTATGAGGCCGAGGCCTATGCGACCTGGGCCGGTGCACGCCTGCCCACCGAGGCGGAATGGGAGCATGCGGCGCAGGGTCTGGCTGTCCTGGGTAATTTCGCAGACCATGGCCGGTTGGTGCCGACGGGGGCTGATCCTTCAGCAACGGGCCTACGCCAAATGTTCGGCGATCTCTGGGAATGGACCCGCAGCGCCTATCATCCCTATCCAGGATTCTCAGCCCCGGAAGGCGCGGTGGGCGAATACAATGGCAAGTTCATGATCGGCCAGATGGTGTTGCGCGGCGGATGTTGCGCCACACCGCACGGGCATGTGCGGGCCAGCTATCGCAACTTCTTTCATCCAGGTCAGAGGTGGATGTTCTCAGGCATGAGACTAGCCTGGGACGCTGATCCCAAAGTGGTTGCGGTGCCACTGGCTTCGACCTTCGCCCATGATGTGATTGAGGGACTCTCAAAACCTCGCAAACAGCTCTCGCCGAAATACTTCTATGACGCCGAGGGTTCGCGCCTGTTCGAGGCCATTACCCGCCTGCCGGAATATTATCCGACGCGGCAGGAGGCAGCCCTGCTGCGGCGCGTCGCCCCCGACTGGGCGGCGCGCTTCGGCCTCGAGGCGGCCCTGGTCGAGTTCGGATCGGGGGCCAGCGAGAAGACCCGCATCGTCCTCGACGCCGCTTCCGACCTTGGCGCCTATGTCCCCATCGACATCAGCGCCGACGCTCTCGACGCCGCCGCCCGCCGGATCGCCGA
>JANPNB010000029.1:0-1964 GCA_031427275.1 Alphaproteobacteria bacterium
ATCGAGGAACAACACGTCATAGCCGCCCATCGCGGCCTGCATCTTGGCGCGTTTGGCGATCTGGACGGCGGATTCGCCTTTGACGATGGGAAGTGAGTCGACACCGACCTGGGCCGCGAGGATTTGCAGCTGTTCCATGGCGGCGGGGCGGTTGGTGTCAAGTGACGCGAGCTACACGCGCTTGCCCTGGCGGTCTTTCAGACGTTTGGCCAGTTTCGCGGTGGTGGTGGTTTTGCCGGAACCCTGCAAGCCGACCATCAGCACAGTGGCGGGCGGATTGTCGATTTTCAGGGCATCGGCGGGGCCATCGCCGCGCAGCACGTTGATCAGTTCATCATGCACGATCTTGACGACCTGCTGACCCGGCGAGATGGAGCGGGTGACGGCCTGACCTGTGGCTTTATCCTGCACCGCTTTGATGAAATCGCGGGCAACCGGCAGCGATACGTCAGCCTCCAGCAGCGCGGTGCGGACCTCACGCAGGGCGGTGGCAACATCGGCATCGGTCAACGCGCCCTGTTTGGTCAGGCGGTCGAAAACGCTGCCAAGGCGTTCTGAGAGGTTTTCGAACATGCGCGTCGGTCCTTTGGGTAGCGAGGTCCAGATTTAGGGTCTGGCAGCGGAAACCCCGGATCAATGCAAGGCGGCACCCGTGGGCGCAACGCGCTGACGGATGGCGATCCTGGCAAAAGCCTGAGGACCGGAAGCGGTGCCTCCGGTGGAATTGGGGTGTGTTAGGGCGGTGGGGGCGCCGAGTCAAGTGCCGGGCGCGGTGCGGGTATCAGGGCATGGCCTGCGGCGCGGATATTTGCGGTGTTAGGTAGCAAACGCACCAAGCTATTCGGGGCGTCGAAAGCTGTCATGGATATCAGCGACAGTGTAAGCCTGTACCTCACCGTCAAGTCGTGTGACATGCACGGTCACGACATACACCATTTCAAACGGGTTGTGGTCACCGTGTAGCATCTGGTCTTTTAAGCCTTGGATGCCTTTGCGAAAGTAGACTGGCACTACCTTGTCTGAAATATCTGGTATAACACCACGGTCGCCAGTTCGCCCCTTGTCCTTGCCGGGGCCACGGTTTGCTTGCTCCAAGAACAACATGACCTCTGGGTGCAGGGCGCTTGCAGACGGTGCATCCTCGTCGGTTGGTGGAGGGAGCCGTTTTTGTTCGTCAATATTTACCGCCGCGCGATTGATCTGGGCCTCGTCAAAATCGTATTCAACTACAGTGCGCCTTACGCCGTCATCAGTCTCATATTTTGCATGTTTGATGCCCAATGCAGCACCCATTTTTCCGGTCAACGGGCGGATGAATTCGCGCAAGTCGGCGGCGTCGTCGCGGGGCGGGGCTTCCAGCCGTGGAGGGTCGCCCGGAACACCAGAGAAGGCCTTGATGCCGCGCCACAAGCGTCCCGCGAAGTCCGCAACAATGATTGTGTTGTCCAGGATCGGGATGCCCATGGCGAACACCAAAGGGGCGATCTCCAAAATGACAGAGCCTGTCTCTAGCTTGGTAACATAAAGCTTTGGTGCCATGTCCCCCGAAGTGCGATAATGACGCTCATAGATGCGGGCCAACGCAGCAAAACTGGAGGACAAGTCCGTCAGTTCCATCGGCTGTCCGGGGGATAGCGTGATTATTACGCGGTCTCCGTCAATGCGATGTGGAAGATCGACCATTACAACCTCAGTTCCTGAACACCCGAAACACTCAGACATTGTAGCAGAAAAGCAGCGGAAAACCCACCCCTGCTAATCTTATTGTTCAGGTTTCGTTCGTTTTCGTGAACCCCAATTGATTCAAGTTTTTCAGCTAATTGCGCATAGGTTACACCCTTTCGCTTGAGTTCTGCCTTGAGTAAATTTTTCGCCAATTCCTCATACTCGACATTTGCCGGGTTCAACTTCCTGCTGTTTTCCAAGGGCATCTCCAAAAAATCATCATATTTGATGATATACAC
>JANPNB010000030.1:0-3538 GCA_031427275.1 Alphaproteobacteria bacterium
GACCGGATGCATGAAGGCCATGCGGGCGCCGGGCGCATGCGCGCTCACCAGCTCGATCTCGGGGATCGAAGCCACATCGAAGGACGTCACCCCATTCGCCACCAGGGTCTCGATGACCCATGGCGAAGGGTTCGCTTTGACCGCGTAGAAGACGTCGCCCTTAAACTTGTCCTGGAACCAGCGCGCCGCTACCGCCACCGCCGCCGGTCGCGCAAAGGCGACAGGACGTTCAGGTGACCGCTCGCGGACCAGGTCCAGGGGCTTATGATACGTGTGCAATGCACGTAGCCCCCAAAGATAGTTGAACCCAATCCGGCGTTAGCAGCGCTTTTGAGGACTTCGGGTCCGCCGGAGCCGAGCGAAATAGGGTCGATGCCCCCCGATGTAAAGCGGTTTTTTTCTTAGAGCCTGTTCCGATAAGTGGGAACCGGTTATCGGAGACCAACAGGCTCTAGACTTTTGAATTAGAGCGCAGTTTTTCCCTTCAGCCGATTCCGTCTAAAGGGAACGCGCACTAGCTCAAAAATCCTCGCCAAACCCAAGTCCCGTCAGGGTTTGCGCGAGGCTTTACGCAGCAAGGAATCGCGGGGCTTTTTAGGTCCGCTGGCGGGGTCCAAAATAGTCGACGATTCACCTTGTTGCGGCGCGTTCCTACAACCCGTGCTAGACCGTCCCTGTCCGGACATGTCATGAAGCGGTTGCAAGGATGTCTGATCTTGGCGGACTTGGCCTTGTAAGCGACGACCTGGGGAAGCTCGCCTTTTATGCCTGACACCGCCGTCTTATCGGTTCGAGACATCGCCAAGAGTTTCGGCGCGCGTCGGGCGCTGGACGGCGTGTCGCTGAATGTCGCCAAGGGCGAGATGATTGCCCTGATCGGGCCGTCGGGTTCGGGCAAGTCGACCCCTGTTGCGATCCATTAGTGGGTTACAGACCATTGACCCTGGCCAAGGGGTGATCGCGGCGTTTGGTGTTCCGGTTCAAACCGACGGCAAGATCTCAGCCCGGGTGCGCGAGGCCCGAATCCGGATCGGCTTCATATTTCAGCAATTCAACCTAGTCGGTCGGCTCTCGCTGTTTTCCAATGTCGCCTTGGGAAGCCTGGGTCGCATACCGTTCTGGCGGGGGCTGTTTGGCGCTTGGCCGAAAGAGACTCAGGCGGCGATCATGGCTGCCTTAGCGCGGGTGGGTGTGGCGGAATATGCAGCTCAGCGGGCCAATACCCTGTCGGGCGGTCAGCAACAGCGCGGCGCGATCGCGCGGGCTCTGGTGCAAAAGGCCAAGATCATCCTTGCCGATGAGCCGGTGGCCTCCCTTGATCCCGTATCGGCCCGCAAGGTGATGGAAATCCTGCGGGATCTGAACCGTACAGATGGCCTGACCGTGGTCGTGACCCTGCATCAGGTCGACTATGCTCTGCGCTACAGTGACCGTGTCATCGCGCTAAAGGCGGGCAAGATCGTCTATGACGGGCCGCCTTCAGGTCTTGAGACCCAACAACTGATCGACATCTATGGCCCAGAATATGAAGACGTATTCTGGGAAGGAGCGCCCCAATGACGCAATTGAAGTTTGATCGCCGCAATCTGCTGCTCACTGCGGCTGGTTTTAGCGCGCTTAGTGTTGTGGGGTGCGCCGAGTCGCAGGACGCGGCACCGGACGGCAAATCGCGCCCGCTGCGCTTCTCGATTGTTGCGCCTGAGGCAGCGTCCAGCCTGGAGGCATTCTGGGCCCCGATCATTGCCGATATGGTCAAATCGACTGGCCTGAAGATCGTGCCGTTCTTTGGGGCAAACTACACCGCCCTGGTCGAAGCCTTGCGGTTCAAACAAACCGACTTTGGCTGGTTTACTAATTTCTCGGGGCTGGAGGCCGTGCGGCGCGGCGGCGGTGAGGTCTTTGCCCGCACCTTCGATCCGTCTGACGACGACGGCTATACTTCGGTGGTCTATGTCTCCTCCAAGAGCAAACTCACCCTGCAAGACGTGATGAAGTGCGACCAGACCCTGACCTTCGGGATTGGCGATGCCAAATCGACATCGGGCACCCTGGCACCCAAGACCTACCTGTTCGGGCCAGCCGGCATCGATGTGAATAAGTGCTTCAAGACGGTGAAGTCGGCCAATCACAACGCCAACCTGATGGGCGCTGCAAACGGCGTGCTGGATGTGGCGACCGGCAACTCCACCTCGCTGAGACTTCAGAAAGCCCGCGATGTCGACCTTGCCGCCAAGGGACTGCCGACGATTGCTGACAAGGTTCGGGTGATCTGGACTTCACCGCGATTGCCGGAAGATCCAATCATTTGGCGCAAGGATCTTGACCCAGCGATCAAGGAAAAGTTGCGTCAGTTCTTCCTGACCTATGCCCAGGGTGAAGGGCCAGAGCCTGAACGGCAGCGCGCCCTATTGTCCAAAATCTCGATCGGCGGGTTCAAGCCCGCAGACGACAACCACCTTCTGGCAGTCCGCGAAATGGAAGCGTCCGAAATGTTGCAGGAGGCCAATCTCAGTAAGGACCCTGCCAAGATTGCAGCGGCGCAAAAGGCCTATGACGGGATTAAGGCAGAGGAAGCCACGCTTCAGGCCAAGACGGGCGAACCGGCGACGGCCCAATAGACGATGGCCACCGACATCGACGCGGCATTGCTGAAACCCCCGGTTCGTCCCCTCGGACAACGGCTGTTCGACTTTGGCCTTTGGGGTGGGATCATTGTGCTGCTGATCCTCAGCTTCGGGCCCGCCGAGCTGAATAAATTCCCCCTATTGTTCTCCAACTCCGACAACATGCGCCAGTTTGGTGCTGGGTTCCTGCAACCGGATTTTTCCGACTGGAAGATGTTGGTCGGCAAGATGTGGCTAACCATCCAGATGGCACTCTGGGGCACAAGCTTGGCCATTCTCATCGCCGTGCCCATGGGTCTGTTAGGTGCCAGGAACGTCGCGCCAGCCTATATCCAGTTGCCGATACGCCGGCTGATGGATTTGGTGCGCTCGGTGCCAGATCTGGTGCTCGGCACTGCCTTCTTGGTCGCCGTGGGTCTTGGCCCCTTTGCGGGGGTGCTGGCCCTGTCGCTCAACACCGGGGGCGTCTTGGCTAAGCTGTTTGCAGAAGCCGTGGAATCCATCGACCGCGGGCCGGTTGAGGGTGTGCGCGCCACCGGTGCCGCGCCCCTGCAAGAAGTGGTTTGGGGGGTGATCCCTCAGGTGGCCCCGCTCTGGACCTCCTATGCGCTCTACCGGTTTGAATCCAACAGCCGCAGCGCCACGGTCTTGGGCCTGATCGGGGCCGGGGGGATTGGCCAAATCCTGTTCGATAGCCTCAATAGCTTCAACTATTCGCTGACGGCGGCGATCTCGATTGTCATCGTCTGCGCGGTGACGCTGATCGATCTGTTGAGCCAGACGATAAGGTCGCGCCTGCTTTAGTGAGACTCCGCATAAGGCGCTGACGCCTTTTTCAAGATCACGCCGCTGGTGGAGTCAGCGATGCCAATCAGAACAAACTGAACCGCCATGGCGCAGAGGATCAGGCCCAG
>JANPNB010000031.1:0-1595 GCA_031427275.1 Alphaproteobacteria bacterium
CCCGACTCCGGACAGTCAGACCAAACATTACGATCGGCTGTTGTGGGGCCCTCTCCGGTCATTCAGCCAGCCCGAACTAACGCGCGCTGTTCACGCGTCAGGCTCCGTCGCCGAATAGAGCTCTCGAAGGTTGGCGATTAGAGCTTCCAGCTTCGGGCTGTTTGTGGCGCAGCGCCGCGAAAACCGCTCCGCCTCCGCCAATTCCAACCCCAGCCTGCGAGCTGTCTCGATATGCCTGCGTGCTTCGGCGTCCCGTCCAAGCTGCATAGAGTAAACGGCCCTGTAGGCGTAATTGTTTGGCCATGCCGGAAGGAGGCTGATGGCCTCATCGGCGGTTGCGTCCGCTTCCGCCCATCGGCTCTGATCGCGGTAGGCGCCGTGCAGCCACGATTTCAACGCCCACGTCAGGTGTGAGCCCGGCATCAGGCGCTCTGCCAGTTTGAGGTGCGACAGCGCCTCATCTGGCCGGTCGAGCATCACGCAGGTGATGCCATGGTAAAAATGCGTCAAGCCACTGCCCGGCGCCTTGCGCACTGCACGCTCGGTGTGGTGCACGCCTTCTTCAGGATGGCCCACACAGCCGAGCGCCTGCCCAACGTTGCCGAGAACCAAGGCGTCATCTGGCGCCAGCGCCAGGGCGCACTCCGCAACGTTGCGAATGCGCTGAACCTCGGCCGGATCGTCGGGACTTGCGGCGATGTATAAGTTGGCGAGCGCAACGGCTAGCATCGCATGCCCGGGCGCATAGTCCGGCGCGATGGCGACAGCGCGCCGGGCTTCCTCGATGCCACTCCTAAGGGCTGCAGCGTCGAACTTGCGATAGGCCGACATGCTTCGCGCCACCGCCTCCCAGGCGCTGATGTCAGCGGGCTTCTTCAACGCCCGTTCCATCTCAAGGCTGTAGACTTGTGCATCGAGGCTAGCGGCGATTTCCGTGACCAGTTCCTCCTGAAGTTCGGCCAGCTCCGCCAGCGGACGGTCGAACTTCGCAGTCCATATCGATGCGCCTGTCTCCGCTTCCAGCAGCTGGGTGGTCACTCGGAGGTTGGCGCCGGCACGGCGGACATTGCCTTCCAGAAGATAGCGCACACCCAGCTGGCGCCCGAGCGCTGGAAGATCCAAAATCGCAGCTCGGTTGAGGTTGGCCGTTGTGGTCGCGCCCAGCACACGGACATTGACGCCCTGAGTGAGGGCGGAAATCACATCCTCCACCATGCCCTCGGCGAACACCTCGTCCTGGGGCAGGCCGGACCGGTTGGTGAAGGGCAACACCGCCAGCGATGGTGCCGACCCACTCTGGCCGGGCTTCAGCGTTTCCTGAACGGTCGGCGCGGCAAGCGGAGCGGTCGGCGGCGCTGCGGCGGGCGCAATCTCCCTCGCCACGAACCGGTGCACATCGTTGAGAAACGCCGCCCACGCCTTATCCGCCAAGTCACCCTGCCAATGCGAGAGCTCCGCCGTCTGCGTCAGTTCAAACATGATCGGCCGGTCGCACGGCTCGATCATACAGGGCACGAGCGTCTTGTTGCGGTCCGCCAGCGTGGCCTCGGCGCGCACCCAGCGCGAGGCGACGGACTTCTTCGACCATAGCACCA
>JANPNB010000032.1:0-4196 GCA_031427275.1 Alphaproteobacteria bacterium
CGCGTGGCCGACGTGAATGAGATAGGACGAGCCGCCCGTCTCGGTGGAGTCCATGTGCCTAAGGTTCTTCAAACCCATATAGTCGGCCATCGACATGGCTCCGAACCCGGGCGCATCACCGGCGCAGAAATAGCCGTCCACGTCATCAAAGCTCAGGCCAGCGTCGGCCAAGGCCCCTTTGGCGCATTGCGCGTGGAGTTGCGCGGTGCTGACGTTCGGCGCGTCCCGGAGCGGATGCTCATAGGCCCCGACAATATAGGCCTTACCCTTGATACTCATGTTGCCCCTCGAAATCGCCGCGCGGAAAGAATGGATCGGGCTTAGCGGCTGGCTGCGCGCCCATCAACCGCTAAAGGCAGCTTCATTGCCGCCAGCCGAGCATCGCGCAGGGCTGTGCGGCGCACCTTGCCGGCATCGTCGCGCACCGGCTCATCGACAAACTCATAGGTGCGCGGCTGTTTATAGCTCACCAACCGGTCTTTGAGATGGGCGCGCAGGTCGGCCTCGTCGCAGGCTCCCTTGGCCTTGATAATGGCGTGGATCTTGTTGCCTAAGTCATCATCTGGGAAGCCGATCACGGCGCAGGACTCCACGGCCGGATGTTCCTCCAGGGCCGCCTCGATCTCGGCGGGGTAGACGTTGGAGCCGCCCACCAGGATCATGTCGGTGCGTCGGTCGGCCAGATAGAGATAGGCGTCTTCGTCGAACCAACCCAAGTCGCCCAGGCTCTCCCAGCCGTCAGCCATCACCTTTGGCGTGGAGCCCAGATAGTTATAGGTGGCCGGTGCTCCCGCTGGCCTGCGCATATAGATTTCGCCCACTTGGCCTGCTGGCTGGTCGGCACCGTCATCACCGACGATTTTCATTTCACCCACGGTCACCCGTCCCACCGATCCGCGATGGGCCAGCCACTCTGACCCCGTGATGATGGTCACCGCTTGGGCCTCGGTCCCGGCATAGAGCTCCATCACCTCACCCGGCGCGATCCAATGGATGAACGCCTCCTTCAGCCAAGCCGGGCAGGGGGCGGCCATGTGCCAAAGCACACTTACGCTCGAAAGGTCGTAGCGCCCGCGCACATCGGCAGGCAGGTGCCACATCCGGTTCATCATGGTGGGCACCAGATAAACCCAGGTGGCCTTGCGCCTTTGGATTTCCGCTAGGGTCGCTTCCGGATCAAACCGGGCCATCAGTACCAAGTGTGCGCCTAAGGCGATGGCCCCAAACATCATGGAGAAGGGTGCATTGTGATAGAGCGGGGCGGGGATCAGCACTGTGTCGCCAGGCTTTAGCCGAAAGCCGCCTTCGTCCGGCGTGACCCGCGCCGTAATCCCGGGTTGGCCTGACAGAATGAGCTTAGGCCGTCCCGTAGAGCCGCCGCTGGTCGGGGCCTTCAGGATCGGTGGGATGGCATCGGGCAGATCGCTGTCGTCGTCACTCAAGGCAATCAGATCAGCCAGCTTCACGAGGGGTCGATCGATTTGGTGGACAAAATCGCCGATCACCACCGGTGTCTTGGCCAGGTCCATAATGGCTTCAAGTTCGCCCTTTGGTAGGCGAAACGAGATCGGCTGCGGCGTCGCGCCCAGCTTCCAAATGGCGAAAGACGCAATGACGAAGTCAGTGGAATTCGGCAGGCCCAGCGTGACCAGATCACCCAGCTTGACGCCCAGGCTCGCCAAACCCCGCGCGGCGCGGTTGCTGAACTGGTGAAGTTGGCCGTAGGTCAGACTAGCGTCGCCGCAGGTCACGGCGGGGCTATCGGGCTTCAAGACAGCCAGTTGGGCCAGCTTGCCGCCCAAGGAAATCATCGCGTCGTCCATAATGGCTATCCGGTTGAAAGCCCCACATTCCCCTTCAAACCCTAGCCCGGCAAGGGTCACGTCACAGCCCTTGCGCTGGGCGGGCCCGATGTTTAGGTTCCGCGCCTCGCTCGGCGGGCCCTTGGGCCTACCAACGTCTCAGGAGAGGTGGCTGAGTGGTCGAAAGCACCGCACTCGAAATGCGGCGTAGGTGAGAGCCTACCGTGGGTTCGAATCCCACCCTCTCCGCCATCCTGCTTCGCGCTGCGCGCTTCGCAGGACTTGGCTCCGAGCTTCGAGCGAAGCAGGATGCCGTCCGAAGCTTCAGCGAAGGAGGGCCGCTGTGCACTATGTCTATCAATTGGAGAGCATTGCATCGCCGGGACACCGCTATGTCGGCGTAACCTCGGATCTCCCCGCACGCCTCAAAAGACACAACTCCGGTGGGTCGCCGCACACCTCAAAGTTCGCGCGGAGGCGGTTTTGGAAGCTCGCGAGGAGCAAGACCGACGCCAGACATACGTCAGCAAGTGGGCGGCTCCGGGTTGCGGCGAGGTTCTCTAGCTACCTTCGTTCCTTTGGTTGTAGTTTCCCAGGATTCCCAACCGCGGACTGAACTCCATCAAAAGGGCCGATAGTGGCAATTCCAGACTACCAAAGCGCAATGCTTCCGTTGCTCAAGCGGGTAGGTGAAGCGAAGGCACCCGTGAGTGTGCTCGAGCTTTTGCCTGCGTTGACCGCGGATTTTGGCCTCACTGACGAAGAGCGCGTGGAACGTCTACCCAGCGGCGTGCAGGGAATATTCCACAACCGATTACACTGGGCGAAATTCTATATGACTCGGGCTGGGTTACTCCGGGCCACAAAGCGAGGAAGGTTTGAGATAACACCGGCAGGCGTAACTTTGCTGTCCTCAAATCCGGTCAGAATCGACAATCAGACTCTAGCGAAACGCCCGGAGTTCCGCGCTTGGCTGTCAACGTCGAAGAACGGGGCGTCATCAGAAGCTGTTCCCGTCGCGCTCACTTCCGAAGCCGAAAGAGCGACTCCAGAGGAGCGCATTGAGGGCGCACGGAAAGAAATGGAGGCTAATCTAAAGGCGGAGATTCTCGACCGCGTTCGGCAAATGCCTCCAGCTGAATTCGAAGAACTGATAATCCAACTCCTCGTCAAAATGAACTATGGCCAGGGCCGAGAAGAGCTTGCCAAGGTCCTAGGGGGCTCCGGTGATGGTGGTGTCGATGGTGTGGTACATCAGGATCCGCTTGGCCTTGATCGGGTCTACATTCAGGCGAAGCGATACAAGGAGGGGAACAATGTTGGACCCGATTCAATCAACAGCTTTATTGGTGCGCTCAACATCAAGAAGGCCAATAAGGGGCTGTTTGTAACTGCTTCGGGCTTCTCCAAGCAGGCGCAAGAACATGCGATGGCTTCGAGCCTGCATGTCGTCTTGATTGATGGGGAGCGTCTTGCCGAATTGATGATACGACATGGTGTCGGAGTTCTCACGAGGCATACGGTCGAAATCAAAGTTCTAGATGAAGCCTTCTTCGAAGGATAAGCGCGGAGTTCAAGCAGTCACCTTCCTCCTTCACTCCTCAATCTCCTCCTCATAGAGCGCATTGATCAGCTGAACCAGTGAGTGTGCCCCGCGCACTGCGGCGCACATTTCGTCCAGCAATTCCTGCTCATCACGCGGAGGTCCGGCTTCACCAGCGATCAGTTCGTCGTCGCGCCAATCGTCTGGATTGCCTTGGATCGAGGCGCACACCCGTTCCTTGATTTGCTCCAATGCGAAGGCTTCAACCTCAACGAGCTCCTGGGATAGCGCATGCATGCTCTGTTGAAAAACGAACCTAAGCACCCGTTCCCAGAATGACCCTATGATCCCGAGATCGACGACGCTTGCCACCCTCCAGGCCCGACAATGGCGATCCCCGACGAGCATCCCAAGATATTTGCCATATTTCAGATCCCAGGAATTACAGGACGAAAGGTCCTCCGCATCCCATATCAACGAGAACTTCTCCCGCCCGGCAATAGCGGCGGGCCCGACATTGAGATAGAAGCCGAGGGCGGGAAAAGCCGGACCTTCAGAGCTCATCGGCGCTTGTCCATTTGAGCTTTCACCGCCCCGGCTGGATGCCCCACGGCCGTGCCAGTCGCCACCTTCGACCATGTTGGAGTCCCATGAACGTATCCCTCGACCACATTGAACCGGGGTTTGCCCTTGTAAGATCCCGTCAATCGACCGTGAACCTCCGGGCTCGGCATTGGCTTGATGTTCCAGGGCTGGTTCTTGATCGCCTCGGGAATACCCTTGCCCCAACCGTTTTGCGGGATCGCCCAATGATGGCCGTGTTGCCCGACTTCCAGCATCTTCTGGTCGCC
>JANPNB010000033.1:0-1652 GCA_031427275.1 Alphaproteobacteria bacterium
GCGCGACGCTGCCTCGTCAAAGGGCACATTGCGTCGCCGCAGGATCATCTCCTGTCGACCGGTCGGCCCAACCACAGTGAAGGCCCAGGTGTGCATGCTGGCCCCACCGGACAGTCTTTGGGCATTTTCTACCGACGTCCCGCCAAGCTTTGGCGCAAGTTCAGTCAGAGCTTTGACGATATCGACTTCCATGACGCGGCGGCACCTCAGGTCTGGTTGACCTTGACGATCTGGACGAGAGCGCGCCCGTTTGTAAACTAACAAACTGCACCTCAACCGACCCAAGACGCCTGACGATAGGGAAACGCCATGGACTTTAATCTGCCGCCACAACTCATTGCTTATCTTGGTGAACTCGACGCCTTTATTGAACGCGAGATCAAGCCGATCGAAAATCGCGACGACAACATCAAGTATTTCGATCATCGCCGTGAGTATGAGCGCACCGATTGGGACGCGGGCGGATTGCCCAAGAAGGAATGGGAAGAGCTGTTGGGCGAGGCGCGCCGCGTGGCCGATGCCGCCGGGCATTTGCGCTATGCTTGGCCCACCGAAATGGGCGGCAAGGGCGGCTCGAACCTCGACATGGCGGTGATCCGCGAGCACTTGGCCGCCAAGGGATTGGGTCTGCACAACGACCTGCAGAACGAACACTCCATCGTCGGCAACAACCCCTTCATCCTGATGTTCAAGGAGTTTGCTACCAACGCCCAGTACGAGCGCGACGGTGAAAAGCTGCTAGCCGGTAAGATGCGCACGGGCTTTGGCTTGACCGAACCCAACCACGGGTCCGACGCCACTTTCATGGAAACCACCGGGGTCCGCCAGGACAAGGACGGGCAACCGGGCTGGTTGATCCAGGGCGAAAAGATGTGGACCACAGGCATGCACGTGGCCACCCACGTGATGGTCTTTGCCCGCACTAGCGGCAAGGACGGCGACGCCACCGGCATCACCTGCTTCATCGTGCCGGCCGACACGCCTGGCGTGAAGGTCGAGGAGTATCTCTGGACCTTCAACATGCCGACCGACCACCCCCGGGTCAGCTTTACCAATGTGTGGATTCCAGAGGAAAGCTATTGGGGTCAGATCGATCGCGGTTTGGGCCTGGGCCAAAGTTTCGTGCACCAAAACCGCATCCGTCAGGCTGCCTCGTCGCTCGGCGCTGCGGTCTATTGCATTGAGGAGAGCGTGAAATACGCCCGCAATCGCAAGCCCTTCGGCAAGCCATTGTCCGACAATCAGGCCATCCAGTTTCCGCTCGTTGAGCTGGCCACCCAATGCGAGATGTTGCGACTGCTGATCCGCAAGACCGCCTGGGACATGGACCACATGGAGCACAAAGAGATCGAGCGCCAGATCTCCGACAAGGTCTCGATGTGCAACTATTGGGGCAACCGCCTGGTCTGCGAGGCCGCTGACCGGGCCATGCAGGTGCACGGCGGCATCGGCTATTCACGCCACAAGCCCTTTGAGCACATCTATCGCCACCACCGCCGCTACCGCATCACCGAGGGCTCGGAAGAAATCCAGATCCGCAAGGTCGCGGCCTTCCTGTTCGGCTACCTCGGACCCAAGCGGAAGGTGTTCGCGGAGTTAGAGGGCGTATAATGGGTCCAGAACACCGTCTGATCGTCTATGGCAGCCTGGCC
>JANPNB010000034.1:0-32522 GCA_031427275.1 Alphaproteobacteria bacterium
AGGCTCACGTGGATCGAGACGGCTTAAAACGCGAGCTGATTGCCAGACTGGCCGAGCAGGGCAAGTCTTCCCCGCTAGGGTCGCTCGCCGCCGCGCTCGCGCCGGGATTGGCCGACATTGCCGGTGAAGCATTGATCAATCCCAAGGTGTTTCGAACAGTCGCTGAGTATTATGGCTACAAGGCTGACAGCCCGATCCCCAATACCGTCGCCATAGCTGGGTCACTGAGAGCCATGCCCGATGGCCGGGTTTGCGCCACCAAGTCGAAGAAAGGGCCCTGTATGTTGATCTTCAGCCAAAGCCCCAGCGGATGGCGGCTATCTGGCTTTCAGGGCGATATTTCCATGCTGCGCATCAAGCTCTGATCAGATTAGTCTGGCCCTCTCACTTCAAGGGGCTATCAGAATGAACTATGAAGCGGCGCTCTCTGCCTACGAGAAGTCTGACTTCACGGACGGTCCATGGACCCGTCCGGTCTATCGCCGCGGATCAGGCCCGGCCGTCATCATTATTCACGAAATTCCAGGGCTGCACCCCCTGGTGGTCGAATTCGCTGATCGCGTTGCTGAAGCCGGAATGACCGTTTTCTTGCCGAGCTTGTTTGGTCAACCGGGCCGGCCTGTTTCGACCGGCTATGCCTTGGGGGTGATGTTCAATGCTGTCTGTATTCGTCGAGAGTTCCACGTCTGGTCAGGCGGAAAGTCCAGCCCCATCGTCGACTGGCTTCGCGCCTTGGCCCGTAAGGCGCATGCCGAATGTGGCGGCAAGGGTGTGGGGGCCGTTGGCATGTGCTTCACCGGTGGCTTTGCTTTGGCCATGATGACCGAACCCTCAGTCGTCGCGCCCGTATTGTCTCAACCTTCCCTGCCTCTGGCGGGTAAGTCGGCGGCGCGGGCCGCCGGTATTGATGCTTCACCCGCCGAGATTGCCTGTGCCAAGCGACGCTTTGCCGATGAAGACCTTTCGATGATTGGGCTGCGATTTAAGTCAGACGCCTTCGTGCCTGACGCGAGGTTCGATAGCTATCGCCGCGAGTTCGGTGACAGGTTCGAGGCCATTGAACTGGAGGATGCGGATGCTGAATCTGCCGAGCGCCCACCTCACTCGGTGCTGACCATGCACCTAGCCAAAAGCGGACCAACCAAGGAAGCTGAGGCGCGGGTGATCGCTTTCTTCAAGGAAAGGACCGGCGTGTGAGACTGGACTTCTGGTGTTTACGCCACTAGAAACCGCCGCTTCCTTGAGCGTCGTGTTCGATCCGCGCGCCAGGCAATGAGGCCCAAGTCCCATGAAACGAACTTCCGGCAAAGGTGCGCCCGTCGGCCCTAGCCAACGCCAACTCCGCTCCGGAGAGCTCACGCGCCACGCCCTGGTGGACATACTGCGCGAGCATGAGGTCAATGATGATGCTCTGCGCGGTGTATCGATCACCCTGACCCAGGTCAGGATGAGCCCTGATTTGCGCCAGGCCCTTTGCTTCGTCGAACCACTTGGTGGGGTGCACGCGCCGGAGGTCGTCAAGGCCTTGAACGCGCACGCGAAATTTCTACGCGGCCAGCTGGGGCGTTCCATCGAGATGAAGTTTACGCCGGCCCTAAAATTCGTCCATGACGAGACCTTCGACGACGCGTCTCGGATGAATGCGCTGTTCAATAACCCAAAGGTCGCACAGGACCTGCGGACCGATGAAGACCAAGCCTAGATGGCGCGTCGCAAGAAAGGCGATGCGGTTTCCGGGTGGATCTGTCTGGATAAGACCTACGACCTGACGTCCACCCACGCGGTGGGCCGGGTTCGCCATCTCTTCAACGCGCAGAAAGCTGGTCACGCGGGAACTCTCGACCCCTTGGCCACCGGCATCCTGCCCATTGCCTTGGGCGAGGCCACCAAGACTGTGCCGTTCATGGTCGAAGCGACCAAGACCTATCGATTTGCCATAGAGTGGGGTCGAACAACCTCGACACTTGATCGGGAAGGTGAAACCGTCGCCGAGAACGACGTTCGACCGTCCCGTGACGATGTGGAAGCCATACTGCCCAGTTTTGTGGGTCAGATCAGCCAAGTTCCGCCAGCCTATTCCGCTATCAAAGTAGACGGAGAAAGATCCTATGACCTGGCGAGAGCCGGCATGGCCGTCGATTTGGCCCCGCGCAATGTGATCATCCACTCAGCCTGTGTCACCGACGTTCCAGACCCCGATCATATTGAGATCGAGATCGTTTGCGGCAAGGGCACCTATGTCCGGGCAATCGCTCGTGATCTGGCCATGAAACTTGGCGCCTGCGCCCATGTCAGCGCGTTGCGCCGCACCCGCGTCGGCCCGTTTGGCGAAGATCAGGCGATAACACTGGAATTGCTCGAAGAAATGAGCCATAAGCCCGGCTTCTTGGAGGCATTGCTTCCGGTCAAGACCGCCCTGGACGACATCCCGGAGCTGGCCGTGACCGCTGAAGACGCCTTCAAGCTTAAGCAGGGACGGCCCATCGTTCTCGTTCCCCGACAGGTTGAGGCCTTGAAAGCCCGGCTCGCGCCCGGCTCTCGAACTGTTTCAGCCATGGCGGGCGAGTTGGTGGTGGCGCTCTGCGAGATGCGTATGGGTCGGCTCGAACCCACGCGGGTCTTTCATCTGGACAAGAGCGGAGACTAGACGATGTCGATTACCATCGAGCGTAAAGCTGAACTGATCAAAGAAAACGGCCGTTCCGACGGCGACACCGGTGGTGCAGAGGTCCAGGTGGCCATTCTGACCGAACGGATCGCCAATCTGACCGAGCACTTCAAGACCCACAAGAAAGACAATCACTCGCGCCGCGGCCTTCTGAAGATGGTCTCACAGCGTCGTCGCCTTCTGGATCACCTGAAGTCGTCCTACAATCCCCGCTACCTAGCCATCATCGAAAAGCTGGGTCTGCGTCGCTAAATCGCTTCCGCCCCCGGGAAACCGGGGGTTTACCCATACGCCGCTTCCTCCGCGACAGGCCGGAGGATTACAGCGGCGACCAAGGACCCCTTGATGGGCCTTGCTCTACACACCGAGGGTTCGAAAATATCCTCACCCCCCGCCTGTCAGCCTGGAGAGGTTTTCGGAAGTCCGAGCCCTGTCCATCACCCGCAGGAATACGCCTGCGGGACATGAAAGAAGAAACAATGTTCGATATTAAAAGAAAAACCATCGAGTGGGGCGGCAAGACGCTGACCCTGGAAACTGGCCGCATGGCTCGCCAAGCTGACGGCGCTGTCCTGGCCACCTATGGCGAGACCATGGTGCTCGCCACGGCTGTTTTCGCCAAGAGCGCCAAGCCCGGCCAAGACTTCTTCCCGCTGACCGTAAACTATCAGGAAAAGTTTTACGCTGCCGGCAAGATTCCCGGCTCTTTCCCACGCCGTGAAGGTGCGCCGAGCCAAAAAGAAACCCTGACCTCGCGCTTGATCGACCGTCCGATCCGCCCGCTGTTCGTCAAGGGCTTCAAGAACGAAGTCCAAGTGGTCTGCACCGTTTTGGCTCACGACCTGGAGAATGATCCCGATATCGTGGCCTTGGTCGCCGCCTCCGCCGCCCTGGTGATCTCCGGTGCGCCCTTTATGGGCCCCATCGGCGCAGCCCGCGTTGGTTATGTGAACGGCGAGTACATCCTCAACCCGACCCTGGATCAAATGAAAGAGTCGGCCATGGATCTGGTCGTCGCTTCGACCAATGAAGCGGTGATGATGGTTGAGTCTGAGATCCAAGAACTCAGCGAAGACGAAGTCCTCAAGGGCGTGATGTTCGCCCATGCCGGCATCCAGCCGGTGATCGACGCGATCATCGAACTGGCTGAGCACTCCGCCAAAGAGCCCTTCGAGTTCACGCCTGACGACACTGACGCCATTAAGGCCGACGTCAAGAAGCTGATCGGCAAGGACTTGGCCAGCGCTTACAAGATCGTTGCCAAGGGCGAACGCCAGGACGCGGTCGGCAAAGCCAAGGCCAAAGCGACAGCGAAGTTCGGCAAGTCAGACGCCAACCCGACCGGGATCGCGCCTGACAAGCTGGGCAGCGTGTTTAAGGAACTGGAAGCCGACGTCGTGCGTCGCAACATTCTGGACACCGGCATCCGGATTGATGGCCGTACGGTCGATAAGGTTCGCCAGATCGTTTCAGAAGTGGGTGTGTTGTCCCGCGCCCACGGTTCGGCGCTATTCACCCGCGGTGAAACCCAGGCCCTGGTCGTGGCCACCCTGGGCACTGGCGACGACGAGCAGCTGATCGATGCCTTGGAAGGCAAGTACTACGAGAAGTTCATGCTGCACTACAACTTCCCTCCCTTCTCGGTGGGTGAAACCGGCCGCATGGGCGCACCTGGCCGTCGTGAAGTCGGCCATGGCAAGCTCGCTTGGCGCGCCATTCGCCCGATGCTGCCAAGCCAGGAAGACTTCCCCTACACCATCCGCCTGGTCTCTGAGATCACCGAGTCCAACGGCTCGTCCTCCATGGCCTCGGTCTGCGGATCGTCGCTGGCCCTAATGGACGCGGGCGTGCCCATGAAAAAACCGGTCTCCGGCATCGCCATGGGCCTGATCCTGGAAGCCGATGGCTTTGCGGTTCTGTCGGACATCTTGGGTGATGAAGATCACCTCGGCGACATGGACTTCAAGGTGGCCGGAACCGAAGACGGCATCACCTCGCTGCAGATGGACATCAAGATCGCCGGGATCACCGAGGAGATCATGAAAAAGGCGCTGGAGCAGGCAAAGAGTGGGCGCAAGCACATCCTGGACGAAATGGCTAAGGCCATGGAAGCGCCGCGCACTGAGCTCGGCGAATACGCGCCGAAGATCGAAACCATCAAGATCCCCGTCGATAAGATCCGTGAAGTGATCGGTTCGGGCGGCAAGGTGATCCGCGAGATCACTGCTGAAACCGGTGCCAAGATTGACATCGGCGAAGATGGCACGATCAAGATCGCGGCGGCTGAACAGTCCAAGATCGACGCGGCCAAGGAGTGGATCAAGTCCATCGCCTCCGAGCCCGAACTCAATGCCATCTACACCGGCAAGGTCGTAAAGATCGTCGACTTCGGGGCCTTTGTGAACTTCTTCGGCGCCAAGGACGGCCTGGTTCACGTCAGCCAAATCTCCAATGAGCGAGTCGGTAAGGTCTCCGACGTGCTGGTTGAAGGTCAGTCAGTGAAGGTCAAACTCCTGGGCTTTGATGACCGCGGCAAGACGCGCCTGTCGATGAAGGTCGTCGATCAAGAAACCGGCGAAGACCTCTCCGCCAAGACCGAGGAGAAGGAAGAGGCGTAAGCCTCACCTTCATCGGTTGAGACTATCGGGGCGGCTGCAGCGATGCAGTCGCCCTTTTTCTTGCCAAGCCTTTCGAGTCCAAACAAAAAAAGACCCGCTTGTGATAGCGGGCCTTTGATTGGTCAGTGGGGATTGATGGATCAGCCTCGCAACTTCCGCAATAGCGTATCGAGGTCCCTTGCCAAGACCGGATCATCTGCCTTCAGCGCCTCAATCCGTCGCACGGCGTGCAAGACCGTGGTGTGGTCGCGACCGCCGAACCGACGACCGATATCGGGCAGCGAGCGCGTGGTGATCTGTTTGGCAATCCACATGGCGGCCTGTCTTGGACGTGCCACGGCGCGTGCGCGGCGCTCAGAGATCATATCGGCTTGCTTCAAGCCGTAATATTCTGCGACCGCCTTTTGGATCTGATCCACTGTCACGCGCTTCTCGGTGCAGGACAGATGGGGTCGCAGGATGGACTGCGCCTCATCAAGGCTTAACCGAGCAATTTCTCCGCCCACCCGGGCCACAAGCGTGTTCAGCGCCCCCTCGAGTTCACGCACTGAGTCTGTGAACCGGTCGGCGAGGAATTGTAAGACTTCGGGCTTGGCGGATGGCACGAAACGCCCTTGCTCAGCCAGGGTCGCAAGCTTGCGTTCGATGATGCCCAAGCGCAGGGCGCGATCGGCGGGCTCGATGCCGCAGACTAGGCCTGACTGAAGGTGGCTTCGCAGGCGCGGTTCCATTTCCGACAATTCAGAGGGGGAGCGGTCTGCGGTCATCACCACGCGGCGGCCATCCTCCACCAGAGAAATAAGGGTATGGAAAAGCTCCTCTTGGGTTGAGGATTTGCCCGCCACGAACTGTACGTCGTCGATCAGCAATAGATCAGCGTCGCGCAATTGGGACTTGAAGGCCGAGGTTTGCCGATCCTGCAATGCCTTCATGAAGGTTGATGTGAACCGCTCAGCTGACAAATAGACAACTTTCTTCTCCGGAGCCATGCGCATCGCTTCCCAAGCCAGCGCATTCAGCAGGTGAGTTTTGCCAAAACCGTAGGGTCCGTGGAACAGGACCGGGTTGAAGTGACCGTCTGCCCAGGACGCCACCCGGCGCGCCACGGCGAAGGCGAACTCATTGGCGGGACCTGACACAAACGTATCAAAAGAAAAACGTTCCTGAAGCCCTTGTTGGCGGCCAACACGACCTGCTTGTGGAGACTGAGTGAGATCGACGTCGATTTCGATGATTGCGGGCTCCGCTTCCGAAGGAGCGTCGGCCGGGATTTTTACGGAGGGAGATGGCTGAATCTCGAATTCCATCCTCGATTTCAAGTCAAGGCGACGTCCCCGCGGGTCATTCTGCGCCCAGAGTTCCGCAATCCGCCTCCAGGCGTGGCGTCGAATCCAGTCGCGCGCCACTCCCGTTGCAGCTACCAAGCAAAGCTCTTCGCCGCGCTCGCGCAGGGCCGCTTGACCCAACCACGACCCGAAGGTGGCTTCACCCAATTCTCGCTTCAATGCCTGACAGGTCTTTGTCCAAACATCCCCAGTTGTCGTGTCTGCCATAGCCCTTGAAATACCCCCGCTCGTCATCCCCTGGCCTTCCAGCTGTATTCAATCAGACCGGGAGCGCCCAGCTCGTTCGGTCCATTAGATCAACAAACACAAGTTCTTAACCGTGATCGGATGAGAATCCGACCCCAGGGCTCTTGCGCAAACTCGATTGGAAAAAACGCTCTAAGGTGCTCACACTAGCCGTCGAGATTGGGGGGTCAACGGAGATTCTTTGCCCAATTTGCGGATTTTTTTATTGACTCGATCCTACCCCCCACGGGGTAAGGGAAAAAACGCGAATTGAGATCCGCAATTGGGGCTGATTCAGCGCAGCCGAGCACCCAGCCCAACAGCACAATAAAACGCCCGGGGACAACTGGGCCCCCAGGCTGCTGCAAACCAAAAAAGCGAAGAGCTCGGCTAGGCCGAGGGATCAGGCGACGGCCAGTTTCTTTAGCTGAGCCGCCAGGCGCGAGACTTTCCGAGACCCGGTATTCTTGTGAACGACACCCTTAGTGACCGCCCGCATCAGTTCGGACTGAGCTTCCACAAACGCGGTCTTGGCGGCAGCCGCATCGCCGGACACGATCGCTTCTTCGAACTTACGCAGATAGGTGCGCACGCGCGAACGGCGGGCTTTGTTGACTTCGGTGCGGCGGGCGATCTTGCGGACCGCTTTCTTAGCGCCGGGCGTATTGGCCATGCTTCAGCTCTCAAAAACATCTTTCGCCAGAACCCCATGGGAACCGGCGACTAAATTGGAGGCGCGGATATACGGGAAGGTGCCTCGTGGGTCAATGTGTTGCTGGCGCTATTCTTCGGACCTGATGAAGCTGCGCCAGGCCGGATGGACAGCAACGAGGTCTGCCATCGTTTGGTACCCGCCAGCTCCAGGATGGGCGCCGTCCCAGGCTGCGGCCTCGGCTTGCCAAACTCCGTCAGCCATCAGAGGACGCAGCACATCAATAAACGGAACCCGAAGGCGCATTGCGAGGGCCTTGAAGCTTTCATTCATCCCTTCTAGCCGCGCGCACACTCCAGGATTGACCACAGGCGGCGGGCCCACCATCAGCACCGGGCAGAGCTTGCTCGCACCGGTAAGTATGGCGTGGGCATTTTTCAGGCTATCGGCTGGGGTCACCCGCAAGACACCGTCTTCGAGGTGGGCGTCATTAACGCCAAACGAGAGAACAATCCGCATCGGTTCATCTGCCCACATCCGGGGTAAAGCCTCTGACCCCCACCGCCTGGCGATGTCAGCTGAGGTCTCGCGGCGGATACCCAAGTTATAGAGCGTGATGTCTCGGCGCCCTGCGACGGCTCTACCGATCCAGCCAAGGTGATCAGGATCTCCAGCCCCAGCAACCATTGAGTCTCCGAAGGCGATTAGACGCACCGACTATTTCCCTACGAAGTTGGGCTTACGCTTGTCGATGAAGGCCGTCATGCCTTCCTTCTGATCCTCGAAGGCAAACAAGGAGTGGAACAAACGGCGCTCCACAGCGACTCCCGCCGACAGTGTGGTCTCGAAAGCCGTCTCGACCAGTTCCTTGTTCATCATCACGGCCAAGGGCGATTGGGCCGCGATCTTGGCGGCGGCGGCCAAAGCCTCCTCCAGGAGCTTGTCGGCAGCCACGACGCGGGAAACCAAGCCACAACGCTCGGCCTCTGCGGCGTCCATCATTCGCGCGGTTAGGATCATATCCATAGCTTTGGACTTGCCCACGAACCGGGTCAGTCGCTGCGTCCCACCGATGCCGGGCATGACCCCGAGATTGATCTCAGGCTGACCGAACTTGGCCGTATCGGCGGCAATGATGAAGTCGCACAGCATAGCCAACTCACACCCGCCGCCCAAGGCATAGCCAGCGACCGCAGCAATAATCGGTTTGCGAAACTGCTCCATCCGTCGGGCCGCCGCGCCGAAGAAATCGCTCTTGAACATTTCGGCGTAGGACTTCTCGGACATCTCTTTGATGTCGGCCCCGGCTGCGAAGGCGCGCTCAGACCCGGTCAAGACCAGGCAGCGGACGCCGTCGTCAGCCTCGGCAGTGTCGAGGACCGACCCAAGTTCTAGGAGCAACGCGCTATTTAGCGCATTCAGCGCCTCAGGCCGATTGAGGCGGATCAGCGTGACGGCGTCGTGCTGCTCAACGATCAGGGTTTCGTAGGCTATCATTTCAAGCTCCGGTGATTTGCTTGGCCTTTAGGGCCCCTCGACCGAGTAGCCAAGCGCGCGCAACTGCGACGGCAATCCATCCGGCCCGATTAGGTGCCCGACACCGACCACAACGACGGTTGAACCTTGCCCGTCCAGTCGATTTCTGAGCGTCGAGAGCCAAGCCGAATTTCGCTCTGTTACCAGGCGTCGGTAGATTTCCGGAGCTCCCAGGCGAAGGGGAGCCAGGGCGTCGCGGTCCATACCTGCGACATCAGCCGACATCCAGGCCGTCACCAATCGATCATAGCCTTGAGGGTCGCGCTCGAGCTCCTGGAGGCTGATCTCCAGGGATGCAAGCTGCGCCTCTCGGGACGCGCCATGGAACAGTTCGATCTGTTGCTCGGCTGTTTCAAAGGCCCGCCGATTGGCTCGCTCTGGGACCTGACTTGAGAGCAGCTTCTCCACGCCTGAGGCCGCATCTGCGCCCGAGGCGCTAAAGGCGGCGCTCGCCAAGGTAACCTCGGCGTACCAGGGCTGAAGGCGGTCGACTAAGCCGGGTGCCAAGCGAAATCTTACGCAGGCTCTAGTGAGTCTTGCTTTGCCGCCCGCCGAAAGCATCGAAAACAGGGATTGAGTGCCAGACAGGAAGCCCTTCGTCGCTGCTAAGTTGGCCATCCGCGATTCATCCTTGGAATCGATCGGAATTTCGAACCAAACGTCCTGAGCCGAAGCGACAGCCGCATCCAAGCCATCGGGCCGCCACTCTAGGCCCGGTTGCAGAACGTGGACTGAACCGAACAACACCATCTGCGAATCGGCGTCACGGATGATCCACATTGGTGGTTTAGCTTGGGCGGGTATCGCGCAAGCCAGCCACAAAAGCGTGACAAGAAATCCAGATCTCATGTCTGGCACCTTGCGCAGTAGAAGGTCGAGCGGCCAGCTTGCACCGCTCGAGAAATCACGCCGCCGCAAGCTTCATTGAGGCAAGGTTGATCCTCGCGATCATAGGCGCGGAACCGGTGTTGAAAATAGCCTAAGGCCCCGTCGGCCCCGGCGTAGTCGCGCAGGGTTGAGCCGCCCGCAGTGATCGCTTCTTCCAGGACCTTGATTACGGTCTCGACCAGCAGACGCGTCCTTGGCAACGATATGCCGCTGGCGGGGTGGAACGGCGAAATCCGCGCCCGATGCAGGGCCTCACATACATATATATTACCAAGCCCGGCGACGATCCGTTGGTCGAGCAACAGGGTTTTGGGCCCCTGTTTCCGTGCTGAGAAGGCCTTGTGCAACAGCTTTGCGGTGAAAGCCTGTGACAAGGGTTCAGGCCCCATGGCGGCAAACCAGGGATGATCGGCCAAGTGCTCGGTTTCGATCAAGCCCATATAGCCGAACCGTCGCGGATCGTAATAGGTGACCCGCCCGCCAGTGTCGGTCTCGAACACCACATGGGCATGCTTTGGGTCGGGGTCGGCGGCATAGTGGAATTCACCAGGACGGACATGGCCGGTTGGTCGGGCAATCTCGAACCGGCCGCTCATGCCCAAGTGCATCACCAGGGTTTCGCCGCGATCCAGCTTGGCTATCAGATATTTAGCACGGCGTTGCAGAGACGTGATGCGTGCCCCCGTCAGCCGTTGGACGAAGCCTTCTGGAAACGGAAACCGCAGGTCGGGCCGACGCGCCTCTACCCGTGAGAGGCGCTGGCCCTCCAAGACAGGACGTAGGCCCCGTGCAACGGTCTCGACCTCTGGAAGTTCAGGCATGCCCATCCGTGACACAGGCCAGGCCTTTGATGCAATGGTGGCGCGTTGGCGACCTAGGCGTTAAGACGCAAGGATGCCTGCGACCTTTGGATATCGAGATGTTGACGCCGCTGACAAGGCTGGCTTGGTGCGTGGCGTATTCGACAAGGTCGCGTCACGCTACGACCTGATGAATGATCTTATGAGTGCGGGCGTCCACAGGCTTTGGAAGGACGCAACTGCCGCACGTCTAAACCCGCAGCCGGGTGAGACGATCATCGACTGCGCGGGCGGGACCGGCGACATGGCGCGTCGCTTTGCGAAGATGGCTAGGCGTGCCCAGGAACGGCGCGGGGGCGCTGACGCCAAGATATTCGTTCTGGACTACAACGCCGAAATGATCGCGGCGGGCATATCGAAGGGTGGCGCGCCGGAGATTGCCTGGGGGGTTGGTGATGCTCAGCGATTGCCGCTGCCCGATGCCAGTGCGGACGCCTATGTGATATCCTTTGGCATCCGTAACGTCACCGACGTGCAGGCCGCGTTGGTTGAAGCGCGTCGGATTCTAAAACCTGGTGGCCGGTTTCTGTGCCTTGAGTTTTCCAAGCCCGCCACCGAGATGCTGCGTAAAGCCTATGATGCCTATAGCTTTGGCATCATTCCGACGATCGGCGAGGTCGTGGCCAAGGACCGAGCTTCCTATCAGTATCTGGTCGAGAGCATTCGCCGCTTTCCGGACCAGAAGAGCTTTGTCGGCATGATCGAGAAGGCTGGCTTTGCTCGAGCTGGCTATACGAACTTCACGGCAGGGGTCGCAGCCCTGCATCATGGCTGGGCGATTTAGTCCATGGCGGGCTGGGGTCGGTTGATCACGGCAGGCTGGCGTCTCGCGCGCAATGACGCGCTGTTGCCGCGGGAACTCGACGAACTCTATCCGCCGCAGGTTCGCACCCTCTCGCGCATGTTGCGGATATTGTCTGGCGATGGCGCGCGGCGAGGCCGCCCAGGCGAGCGTCTGGCCCGCACCCTCGAAGGTCTTGGACCCGTCGCCATTAAGCTTGGCCAACTCCTCTCGACGCGTGCCGATATTTTCGGGATCGCCTTTGCAGAAGACTTGTCGAGGTTGAAGGACCGTCTGGCTCCATTTCCGACGGAGTTGGCCCGCAAAGAGGTGCAGGCCAGTTTGAGCCGATCCGTCGAGAGTCTATTTGCAACCTTTGGGGAGCCCGTGGCGGCCGCATCCCTGGCCCAGGCTCATGACGCCACCCTGAAGGACGGTCGCCGCGTTGCCGTGAAAGTTTTGCGGCCTGGGATCGCGCTTCGTGTGGCCCAGGATGCCAACGCCATGCGCTTGGCGGGCGCGCTGGCGGCGCGGTGGTCCAAGACGGCGCGGCGGCTGGAGCCCCAGGCGCTGGCCGATACTGTCATCCGGGCCACCGAGCTCGAACTCGATCTGCGCCTTGAAGCAGCCGGGGGGGATGAGTTGGCCCAGGTCATGGCGCGCGATGGCTATATGACGGCCCCCAAGGTGATCTGGGAGGGTGTCGGAAAACAAGTGCTGACTCTGGAATGGGCCAAGGGCGTCGCGCTATCTGACCCGGCGTCCTTGGAGCAGCCCGGGCTCAATCGACAGGCCCTAGCGGACAATCTGATCCGCGCCTTTCTGTCCCAAGCCCTCGATCACGGGGTTTTCCATGCCGACCTGCATGAGGGCAACCTGTTCGTAGCCGCCCCCGCACGTATTGAGGCGGTGGACTTTGGGATCATCGGGAGATTGGGTCCAGCTGAGCGGCGCTATCTGGCTGAGATTCTCTGGGGCTTCCTTGAGCGCAACTATGAGCGGGTGGCCCAGGTGCATTTCGAGGCAGGCTACGTGCCGCGCCGCCACTCGGTCGCCGCCTTCGCTCAGGCTCTGCGGGCAGTGGGCGAGCCGGTATTTGGCCGGCCTGCCAGCCAAGTGCCGATGAGCAAGGTGCTGATCCAGCTGTTCGAAATTACCGCCCTCTATGAAATGAAGCTGCGGCCTGAGTTGGTCCTGCTGCAGAAAACCATGATGACGGTGGAAGGCGTGGCCCGCCGCATCTGCCCTGATCACGACATCTGGTCGGCTGCCGATCCCGTGGTGCGCCGTTGGATGCTGCGAGAACTCGGCCCCGCGGCTCGGGTTAGGAGCTTCGCCGATGAGGCCTTGGAAGCCATGCGCAACGTTGCACGGCTGATCGAAAATCCACCGACAGCTGTTCCAGCTGTTCAGCCGCCGAGCGAGAGGTCCTCGCTCTTCTGGTTCGCCATGGGTTCCATGGTCGCAGCAGGCGCTTTCGTGGTTGCGAGCCTGCTGCGTTAGGGAAGGTTCGACCACGCGGAGTGACGATCAGCCATCGGTATTGTTGTCTCTCTTGTCGCGGCGATCCGCTCGGGCGGTCTGGCGACCGGACTCACGTGACTTTTGCTGTTCCCAATATGCGCCGCCTTGATCGGGCTTGAACATGGCGCGTGGCGCGCCGTCCTTATTGGCCACTGCAAAGACATTGGACTTGGCGTCGTAGAACAGCACGTCGCCGTTGGTGCGCTTCAGTTTCTGCGTCCCGGCCGGTGGATTACCGACAAAGCTGTGGGCTTTCTTGACGTAGGCCTCGAGATTGGAGGTCCCGAAGTCCTCACCGTTGCGATCAAAGCTGCGCTGAGCGTTTTCCTGCGGTGAACCTTTGCGGCTGGACGACCACATGGGTTTGCCGTCGACCATAGCGACAGGCCCATCGTCTCGGCGACGTTCTGTTCCCTCCGAGTACGTGCGAGCCTCGGAGTTTGGTGGGGTGTTGCCCACCTCTGCGAAGGACTTGCGATCACCGCTGCTTTCGCGAGAGGCGACCGCAGAGGATCGCTCGCAGCCTGCTAACACTAAGAGAGCGATGCTTGCCCCAAGGACTATTCCGGCTTTTGACATGTGCCTTCTCCATGCACGGATCAGTTGAAGGAACAAATAAAGAACAACTTTCGGCGTTTGTCGAGTCCTTTTGTTTAGCTTATGAGGCTGAACCGGTCGCAGAGGGTTTGAGCGCCTTGTCGGAAAAGCGGATTCTGTTGATCGTGGGTGGCGGAATCGCTGCCTATAAGGCGCTGGAGCTGACGCGGCTGTTACGCAAGGCTGGCGTTGCGGTGCGAGTTGTTCTCACCGCTGCAGGGGCAGAATTTGTGACCCCCTTGTCGCTGGCGGCCCTCAGCGAAGACCGGGTCTATCAAGAGCTGTTCTCCCTGACCGACGAGGCCGAGATGGGCCATATCCTGCTGTCGCGGTCAGCGGACTTGGTGGTGGTGGCACCGGCCACGGCGGACTTAATGGCCAAGGCTGCGAATGGCCTGGCCAATGATTTGGCGTCCACGACTTTACTGGCGACCGACAAGTCGGTGCTGATGGCTCCGGCGATGAATGTCCGAATGTGGGATCATCCGGCCACTCAGCGAAGTCTCGCAACCTTGAAAGCAGACGGCATCAAGTTCGTCGGCCCTGATGAGGGGGCCATGGCCTGCGGTGAGTATGGCTTTGGCCGGATGGCCGAGCCTGCCGAGATCTTCGAAGCGATCATGGGGTTGTTGGCGGGCGGCGATAAGCCGCTGGCTGGCAAGAGCGCCATTGTCACAGCGGGGCCGACGGCTGAGCCCATCGATCCGGTGCGCGTGCTGACCAATCGCTCCAGCGGTAAGCAGGGGTTCGCGATTGCCGCAGCGCTTGCAGAGCTGGGCGCGCGGGTGACGCTGGTGGCAGGCCCGGTATCGATGACGACACCCAAGGGCGTGCGGCGCGTCGATGTAGAGACCGCCCAGCAGATGCTGGCGGCGTGCGAGGCTGCGCTGCCTGCCGATATCGCGGTCTGTGTCGCAGCAGTTTCGGACTGGCGGCCTCAATCGGTGGCAGCGACCAAGACCAAGAAGACCGGGGATGGCCCGCCGACGATCTCTCTGGTCGAAAACCCCGATATCTTGGCGACCCTTTCCAAGGGCGACCTCCGGCCCAAGCTGGTGGTGGGATTTGCGGCGGAGACCAACGATGTGGAAGCCAATGCTCAGGCCAAGCTCACCAAAAAGGGCTGCGACTGGATCGTCGCCAATGATGTCTCTATCGCTGGGACCATGGGTGGCGACGACAATGCCGTGGCGGTGTTCTCGGCTTCAGGCGTTGAGCGCTGGGACCGCGCGCCCAAGTCTGAAATTGCCCAAAAGTTAGCCGCCCGTATGGCGCAGGAGTTCCAGTGAAGCCTGTCATTCCCGTGGTCCGTCTGGCCCACAACCAAGACCTGCCCTTGCCGGCCTATGAGACTGACGATGCTGCCGGCATGGATCTGCGCGCTGCTGTGCCAGACGATGAGCCACTGGTGCTGAAGCCTGGGGCGCGGGTGGCCGTGCCCACCGGCCTGGCCTTTGCGATCCCCTCGGGCTTTGAGGGACAGGTTCGGCCACGTTCCGGTTTGGCGCTGAAGTCCGGCATTACCCAGGTCAACACACCCGGCACCATCGATGCCGACTACCGCGGTGAGGTGAAGGTGATCTTGATCAATCTGGGCCAGGAGGATTTCACTATCCGGCGCGGCGACCGGATCGGCCAGATGATCGTGGCTCCGGTCATTCAGGCCAGCTGGGCCGAAGTCGAGAGCTTGGATGAAACCGCGCGCGGGGTCGGGGGTTTCGGCTCCACTGGTGCGCAATAGGAACCACGACTTATGGAACTCATCCTCATCCGCCACGGTTTGCCGGTTCGCCGCGACGACACATCCGATCCGCCGCTATCTGAGGAGGGCCATGATCAGGCCCGACGGGTCGCCGCTTGGTTGGCCCATGAGGGCGTGGATACCATCTGCTCCAGCGCCATGCTGCGGGCGGTCCAGACGGCCGAACCCTATGCGGCCCATAAGGGTCTTGAGCTCACCCGCTATGAAGGCATTCAGGAATTCGACCGCCACTCCGGGGTCTATGTGCCCATGGAGGAGCTGAAGCGCGACGATTATGCCACCTGGAAGAAGATGGCCGACGGCGACCACAATTTCGATATTTCTGAGTTCCAGGCCACCGTCGTGGCGACTCTGGAAGAGATCATTGCGGCTAACAGCGGCAAACGGGTGGCGGTGTTCTGTCACGGCGGCGTGGTCAATGTTTGGACTGCCCATGTGCTGGGCATGAAGCCACGGTTGTTCTTCGAGCCGGGCTATACCAGCGTCCATCGCTATATGTGCGCGCGCAGCGGTCAGCGCAATGTGGTGAGCCTGAACGAGACGGCGCACCTGCGGGACCTCGCATATTTGGGTTGACCCCTCGCCCCAACGGCTTAGCGTTCCGGCTGACCTGTCGCAAACAAGGCGGGCATTCTGGGAGGCAAGATGGCGAATTTTCCGACCACAGTTGAGGCGATCACGGCGGCTTGGCTGACCAACACGCTGCGGGCGCAGGGGTGTTTGAAGGACGCGACGGTCACCGCCGTTTCGACTTCGCCCTTGGGGGTTGGGGTCGGGTTCATGAGCACCCTGCAAAGGTTGACCCTGACCTATGATGGCCCGGCCCCGGATGCGCCGAAAACCCTGGTCGCTAAGCTCAACACCACCGATCCTGGCGCGCACCAGATCGACGGGGCGTTTAACTTCTACGAAAAGGAGACCGGCTTTTATCGCGAGATCGGGGCCTTGAGTCCGATCCGCACCCCGCGCGCCTATTGCGTGGAGTTCGTGCCGGAGACCCGCGAATTTATCCTGCTGCTGGAAGACTTGGCCCCGGCCCGGATCGGCGATCAGTTGGAGGGTCTGAGCTTTGAGGAGGCAGCCCAGGCTATTGCCGCCATTGCCGTCTTCCATGCTCATTGGTGGAAACATCCCAGTTTGCCGGAGCGGGACTGGATCCTGCATATCAATTCGCCGCGTATGAAGGCGCTGGAGCCGATCTATCAGCAGTGCTGGGGCCCGGTTGTGGCGTTTCTGGGCGACCGGATGCCGGCAGAAGTGCGCGAAATTGGCGAGCGGCTCTCGACCCGGGTGGCGGCGATGATGGACGGGCTGGCGGCGCGGCCCACGACCCTGATGCACGGCGACTATAGGGCTGATAACTTCTTCTTCCGGGAGGGAGCCGATAGCTTCGCCGTTGCCGATTGGCAGATCCTGATGCAGGGCGGCGGGGTGTTTGACATCGCCTATCTGATGGCTGGCAGCCTGGACATCGAAGTGCGCCGGGCTCGCGAGCGAGAGCTGCTGGGCGTCTATCATCAGACCTTGGTCGAGAACGGGGTGAAGGACTACAGCCTGGAAGACTGCACCAACGACTATCGCCACTGCATCATGCTCTGCTGGTGCTGGCCGGTGGTGGCCATCGGCTCGCTGGACACCGCCAATGAGCGCGGCGTGGCTCTGTTCCACACCTGGGCGCAGCGCAGCATGACCGCGATCACCGACTGGGACGCCGGGGCGATGTTGCCGGTGTAGGGGCTCTCAGCTTCCCGCCAGGTCGTGGCGGGAAGGAATTAGGTCCAGGAGGCCTTGGCGTCTTCGGGGATGGGCTGGCCCGGCGAAGGGGTGACCCAGACTCTGGGTTCGAGGGGCGGGGGAACCCCGTTAGCGAAGGCTGAGCCAGGGGGTTTGGTTCGCCGTTCTTCTTTGGCCCAGTCTTCGAAGCGGAAACCGTGCCAATCGACGGGAAGGCCAAGGTCTTCACAAATCCTGGCGATGATCTGACTGACGGGAAGGGTCAGGTATTCCTCGTCGGTGACATCTGGATGATCGATCTCTTCGTAGATCTCATCATAGTCTCGACCATTGCGGGTCTCACCGTAGTCGACATCGCGCTCGAGAGAGCAGGCCAGAGCATTGCGGACGTAAACCTTGCGATTTTGCAGATGGCGCTCATGCTTGGCACGCGCAGCCTTGACGCGCTCTTCAGCGGGGACTGATGCCTCGTCACAGAGCCGCGCATCCAGAGCCAGGGTCATACGCACGGCCTTGGCGACCCGGGCAAACCGAGACGACATATCCGGACCCTCAGGCTCAGCGGCCACGGCGCGCATATCGCGCACCATGTCCATACCGGCCTCGACCAGCTCTTTCAGGACATCGGCCCGCCACGCGGCGCGGGGGTCGAGTTCCAAATCTGTGCCCAACTCGTTCATGAACGAAACAAGAACACACTAAGTGCCGTCTGTCAAGTTTTGTCGAACACCCCACGGCCATCATCCTAGGCAAAAAGCTTAGAACAGCCGGGGGGTTGCAGGTTGGCGGGAACTCAATGACTGTTTCCCGATCTCGCGCGGGGCGGTTGATGGTAGCTGATAGTAACCTTCTTGAGCGGATGGCGTTCACGGGCACCTGGCGCGACTATCAGCGCCGGGTTCTCGACGAGGTTGATCCGCTTCTTACCGACAAACGGCTGCATGTGGTGGCCGCGCCTGGCTCGGGAAAGACGGTGCTCGGTCTGGAGTTGATGCGCCGGATAGGTCGTCCAGCCCTGGTTCTGGCCCCGACCCGCACAATCCGAGATCAGTGGCCCAGCCGGTTGGTGCCGTTGTTTCTGGCCGAAAAGCCGCACCCCGCAGACCTCTCGTTTGATCTCGGCGCGCCGGCGTTCATGACGGCCGTAACCTATCAGAGCCTGCACGGGTTTTGGGCCGACGAAGACAAGCTGCGCTACAGCAAACTCCTGACGGACCTCCAGGCTATGGGTCCGGTAACGCTGATCCTTGACGAGGCGCACCACCTGCGGCGGGAATGGTGGAATGCGCTTTCGGCCCTGACCGATGGGTTGCCCGAGATTCGGATCGTCGCGCTGACGGCCACGCCGCCCCATGATGCGCCTTCCGCTGAGTGGGGCCGGTACGAGGCAATGTGTGGCCCGATCGATCTGGAAATCGGGGCTCCCGAATTGGTCCGTAACGGCGACCTCAGCCCGCATCAGGACCACGTATATTTCTCAACCCCGGGCCACGAGGCGCTCGACCTGTTGGATCGACGGCGGCGAGGGCTAGCTGCGATTCAGGGTCAGCTGCGGGCCGACGATGCGCTGCTGGACCTCTTGGAGAGCCACCCCTGGTTGGCCGATCCTGAGCCAAATGTTGAGGCGATCCTTGAGGCCCCAGAGATGCTGTCGGCGGTGCTGGTCCATCTTGCGGCGAGCGGACGCAAGCCCCCGAAGGCAGCGCTGGCTTTGCTGGGTATTCGGCGTCGAGGTGTTCCGCCTTCAAGCCCCTTTTGGCTTGATGTCTTGCTCAATGGGTTCTTGTTTCGCTTCCCAGATGTGTTTCCGATCGGGCCGGAGCGGGTCCGAGACCTAAAGTCGTCGCTCAATGCCCATGGGCTGATCGAGGGGGGTAAGGTCAAGCTAACCGAGAGTCGCAGCCTATTTACGCTCATGGCTGGCGGCCTGGGAAAGCTGGACAGCATCGCCGAGATAGCGCGGGCTGAAGCCTCCAGTCTGGGGTCGGACCTGCGAATGGTGGTATTGACCGACCATGTGCGCGCCAGCGACCTAACCCAGGTTTCCAGCCCGAACTACAGGGCCGCCAAGCTGGGGGTTGTGCCGATATTTGAGACCCTTCGCCGGGCGGCCATTGCTGACCAACGGCTGGGCGTGCTCACCGGAACCTTGATCATCCTGCCGCTTGGGATTGAGGAGGCTCTAAAGGACGTCTCTGCGCAGCTAGGCATTGCGCCATCGGACCTACAGCTCTCCGATCTACCGGCATGCCCCGGTTATGTGCGGCTTTCAGCTACAGGCGAGGGCGAACGTCGGTCAGTGGAGGTGGTGACCGCGCTGTTCACCGAAGGCCACATTACGATCCTGACTGGCACCCAGGCCTTGCTGGGCGAGGGGTGGGACGCCCCGGCGGTCAACAGTCTCGTCCTGGCCAGCAATTCTACCGCCTACATGCTGTCGAACCAGATGCGGGGGCGGGCGATTCGCATTGACCCCAACAGGCCCGATAAGGTGGCCAATATCTGGCACTTGGCGACCATTGAAAAGCTGCCAGCCAATCTCGTGGCTGAGCTCAATGAATGGCTGAATTGGCGCGGCCTGGAGGAGGGTGATCAGTTTTCCTCAGACCTTGCCCTCCTGGACCGCCGTTTCCGCACCTTTGAGGGGGTATCGAACGGAGAGTCTGTGGCCATCGAGAACGGCCTGGGGCGGCTTGGACTCTCTGGGGCGATAGGACAGGAGCAATCCAATGCGCGGACTCTTGCCTTGGCCCATGATCGACAAGCGACAGCGCAGACTTGGCGGCGTTCGCTGGGCGGTGCCTCGCCGCTGGCCCGGGTCCACGAAACCGCATCACCGAACTATGCACCGCGCATCCTGGCATGGGCCGATACCTTGCGGTGGCTGATTGTCAGCGCGATTTCCGCAGCGATCTTTGCGGCGGCAGATGCCTTGCAGGGCTACGACACATTCGCCAGCTTGGCGCTGCTTGGCATGACGGCTGCGGGAGCGGCCTTTATAGCCGCCGTACCCTTCCTGTTACGGGCGTGCTGGCTGTTTGCTCGCAACGGCTCGGTGGAAGGCAGCCTGCATCAGGTGGGTCGGGTCGTGCTGCTCAGCCTCCACAAGGCTGGTCTGATGTCTGATAGTGAGCTGCAGATGGCCCGGTTCACGGTGAATATAGCGGACACCGGGCGCTATGACATTGTCCTGCGCGGCGTGCCCCGGGCCATAGAGCGCGTGGCGCTGGAAGCCTTGGCGGAGATATTGGGTCCGGTGCAGAACCCGCGGTATCTGATGGTGCGGACCAGTTGGCTGCGCTGGCTGAAGAGGACCGACTATCATGCGGTTCCCGCCGCGATTGGTCGTCGCAAAGAGTGGGCGGAATACTTCCATCGCCAGTGGGAGCGCCATGTGGGCACGTCTCGGCTGGTGCATGCGCGGACGCCGGAGGGGCGGATTACGTTGTTGCGCGCGCGGGCCAAGTCGTTTGCAGCGGGGTTCCAGCGGATTGTGGATCGGCGGTCGGCTTGGATGTGAGGGGGACTTTGATTTCAGGTCCTGGGTCGCACAAACCCCCGCACCGCTTCGAAGGCTTCTGCCACCACCAGCGTCAGCGCGTCACCACCGGGTGGAACGATCAGTTGCACATCGGCCTGCAGGACCTCTGCCATTGGGCCTGCCAGGACGCAGGTGGCTAGGGCTATTCAGTTTAGGGTTGTCGAGTAGGGCATGTTCTCGCCGGTGGAGACGGTGAGCTCTTGTCCGTTGAAGGGACACGGTCGTGGGGAATGCCCAAAATGATGAGTCTTTACCGTGGCTTGAGTCTGGACTCTCAGGGCGAACTGTTTCACCCAGAGATTCACGAAGGTGATTCCCCCGGGGATCCTTAGGAGGGTTGTATTGGCCGGCCCGCCGATACAGCCCGCAGTCGTTAAAGGTGACGGCACTCAGGACAGGTCTGGTTTTCTCCGGGCCTGTCCGCTCTTCTCAGGAAAAAACCCAAGAACCCTTCTTTGAATCAGGAAGAGTCTGCCGTCAAGGCAGGACGCCAACGCCATTCGCGCAGCTTGCGCCAAGCTTTTCGGCAAACCCGCTCCGGCGAAGAGCAGGAGCCCAGTGCCTAGAATCCTAGCGGGAGGAAAAGGCCGCGAATGCATTTGGAGTTCCGCACCGAGATTTCAGCGTGCGTCTTTTCATAAATCTCAGCGCCCTCGTAAACTCTCTCGCCTTCCACAAAAAGGCCTCGCACGGTATCAAATTCCTTTTCAGCACTTCCCAAAAGGTGATTGAGAACGGCGCAATCTAGTTTGCGCATCACCTTGTCCTTCTTCCTGACGTCTTTGGGTGCTGTCGTGTTTTCGGGAAGCTTTTTTCCTGACCTTGCATAGAGCGCGGCCAAACTTTCGTGTGCCGCCTTAACAAGAGGAACGTTCTCTCGAACGGACAAATCAAGGCACCGACCTACCTCGATCACGGCACCAACAACGAAAGGATCAGCTATTTCTTTTCGGCTCGCCTTTTCCACCGCCCATTCGTAGGCGCGATCTCGGTCATATTCCCAGAAATAGATTCCCGACCCGAGCCAGTGATAATCGCGCTCTTTGGGTGTCAGTGCTTCTTCGCCGGAAATTAGTTTCAATCCGAGCGCGCGATCGCAACCGTGAAAGCCGATCACGAATGAGGTGTGAGGGCGCATCTAGTGGCGGGCGGAAAATCCTTCAGCGAATTGCCGCTCTACTCGTTGGGTTTCTTCGGCAATGCGTCGACGCGCTTCTTCTCGGCTCATGCGCTTAGCCTCATCACGTGACGCTTGTAAGCGCGCCAGCAGTGTTTGCCGTTCTTCGTCGCTCATCACGAAATGTTCTCCTGCTTAGTACGAATCACTAAGGCAATTTGCACTGTCAGTGAAATTGAAACCCGTAAGGAGCGTGATAACATTTTTACCGTTGCCAGTACCTTTTCAACCGACGGCTGACCGGATGCGAAATCGCCGACGATGTAGCCAACAGGAATTGTTCGCCGTTGCTGATGCGGAGGTTGTCTTCCAGCCAAGCCAATTCTATCGCGTACGCTGACAGGTAGCGGCATGATGGGGTGATGTTTGCCTAGCACGGGTGGAGCGAGGATCGAAGTGGGTCGCACGAGGTCTGGTTGACCTTCTGTAGGCCTGATGATTCAGTCTGCCCAAGCTGAGGGAGGGTGACGTGATCTATGGCATTCTGCAGGATCGTCTATCGAAAGCTATGGCGCTTACCGATGCGCTGGCTTCAGAGGTCACCGCTGAAAGTCTAGCGCTTCACAATGCGACCGGGCGCTCCAATACGATAGGTGAGCAGTTCTGGTGTCTCGTGGGTGCCAGGGAGAGCTATGCGAGAGCCTTCGAGCACGGCGTCTGGGGTGGATTTTCATGCAGCCTCAACGCAGACGGCGTGCACGATCCTGAGGCAGTGCGTAGCGCTCTTGAAAGCTCCAACACACTTGTCCAAGCCAAAATCCGGAGCATTCCGGAAGCCAACGTGGATGAACGCCGGATCAGCATTCTGTTCGACTTGGAACAACACGAGGTCCAACATCACGGGCAGCTTATCCGCTATTTCTATGCCAACGGGCTTCCGTTCCCGGCAGATTTTGCCAAACGCTACAGCCTCTAGCAGCGCCTAAACTACCGGCCGCACAAACCCCCGCACCGCCTCGAACACCTCCGCCACCGCCAGCGTCATCAGGTCCCCACCCGGTGGCCCGATCAGTTGTACGCCGACGGGTAGGCCGCTCACCGTCAGGCCTGCGGGGACGCAGGTGGCGGGGAGGCGGCAGGCGGTGGCTAGGGCGATCCAGTTTAAGTTGGAGCTGTAGGGGATTTTCGCGCCGGTGGAGAGGGTGAGCTCGCGGGTGTTGAAGGGGGCGTGGTCGTGGGGGAAGGCCGGGGTGGCGGTGACGGGGGCCAGGATGACATCGAACTTCGCGAAGGCGGCGGTGATCTGGTGGGTCATCTGGGCGCGGGCCTCGTCGGCGACCAGCCAATCGGCGTGGGTAAGGGTGTAGTCGAGGACATTGGCGAGCGACGGGTCGTTGGACCCGGCGGTGATAGCTTCAAGAATGGAGGGACGGGCGGCGAGCATTTGGGCTTGTTGGTCGGGCGGCAGGTCTGTGAACAGCACCGCGCTCAGCAGGCGGCGATAGACGGTGGACAGGTGCTGGGCGTCGACCGGGCTGGTGATGAGTTCGACGCTGACCCCTGAGGCGGCAAGCGCCTTGGCATAGGTCTCAATGACGGTGCGGACTTGGGGGTCCAGCGGGAGGTTGGGTTCATCGAGCCATAGGCCGACGCGGATTTTGGTTGGCGCGGCGATGGGAGGGTCGGGGCGTTCGGCGATCACCTGGAAGAGCAGGTTCAGGTCCCGAGCGGAGCGGGCCATGGGGCCGACCACATTGAGGTCGCGCTGGGACCGGGTGCCGGGCACCGGCGGGATGTGGCCGAAGGATGACACAGCACCCCAACTGGGCTTGTGCGAATAGACGCCGCAATAGCTGGCCGGGACGCGAAGAGAGCCGCCGATATCGGAGCCGATCTCCAGTGCGGTGATGCCGCTGGCCAACGCGCAAGCTGCGCCGCCAGAGGAGCCGCCGGGTACGCGGGTGACGTCCCAGGGATTGTTGGTGGTGCCGTAGAGGGCGTTGAAGCTCTGCCAGTCGCCGGCCATGACCGGCACATTGGTTTTGCCCCAGATGATCGCCCCGGCGGCGCGGGCCTTGGCGATGACGGTGGCGTCGTCGCAGGTTCGGTTGAGGAAGCTCGCAAGGCCAGCGCTGGCGGGCATGCCGGTGACGTCGAGCGTATCCTTGGCCGTCATGGGCAGACCGGCGAGCGGACCCTGGGGTTCGCCCTTGGCGCGGGCGGTGTCGGAGGCTTGGGCGGCTTTGAGCGCTTTCTCGGGATCGGTGACAATGACCGCGTTGAGCTTAGCGTGGGTTTCGTCGCGCCGGGCCATAGAGAGGGTCAGAAGTTCGACGGCGGAAATGCGACCTGCGGTCAGTTCGGCCAACTGGCTGGTCGCGTCGAGGTTGAGGATTTCGTCGGTCATAGGAGCCTTTGGCGTGCGCTAGGTCTCGGTGTTACTCTTCTTCGGTGTACCTGCCTTCCCACCTCGCGGACGTCGCGACTTGGGAAGGGCTTTGTCCGTCGCCCTGAGAGCCACTATCTCCGAGGTTGCATGTCTTAGCCTCTCAGACTTCCGCGCTGCATCGAATTTCTGGTATTCGCGCTTTGCCGCCAACTCAGCTCGATCATGCCGCACTTGTCCCCCATGGGATAGGACTAGACGATTCAAATGGTGAAGTTGCCTGTCTAGAAGTCGAGCAGCCTCCGACATTGTTGCTATTCTCCCGATTTCCAGCTGGTCCTCGAATATGTCCAACAAGATTGTAGTCAGTCGATTCAATTCCCTGATCTCGGTGGGCACAAGATAGTTCTTCGCGACGAGCGCGTCAGCCTGCCGTATCTCCTCCTTGGGCCAGACCTGGAGTCCCATGTTATTACTCTTGGCATCTGCGCGACCGATGAGGAGCTCGGAAGGCGTCCGGTTTACGACGGCATAGAACAACTTGGCTTGTGTCTGCTTGTAGAATTCCCGGGCCGCATCCGAACTCGGATCATAGTCTTGGCACATTGCGCAGACCCGTCGTAGTTCCGCGTACATATTGGCTTCCGAGGCTCTGATTTCCCGGATTGTCTCTCGGAGCTCTGCAATGCGATCATGGTCACCGGAATCTCGCAGCCGATCTACGTCTACGACGAATCCCTTCGTTGCAAACCGCACCAATACGGCCGTGGACCACTTGCGAAAGAGAATTGCTTGCGGTGATTTGACGCGGTATCCGACCGAGATGATCACATCGAGGCTGTAGATTGCGACCGGCTTGGTGGATCGAGCAATTTGCAGAAAGTGCAAATTGCCCTCCTCCATCAACTCTCCTTCTTCGAACACGCCGGAAATATGGCGAGAAATCCCGGTCACATCGCGACCAAACAACTCCGCCATCTGTGCTTGAGTCATCCAGAATGCGTCACCGGAATATCGCAGATCAACTCGAACACCAGCTTGCGTCATGTAGATGAGAAAACGGTCGCCGGTGGTTTCATCTTCGAAGAGATGAACCGGCTCATCGCCTGAGGAATCAATCATAGACATCTTCACATGAGCCCGACCCGAAGAGAACGAGAGTAGAACATAGTGGAGATCGAGAGCCAACTGGGATTCTTGAAGGTGCAACAAACCACGACCATCGGGCGGAGCGATGCAGGCCAAGGTAGCTGAAAAAAACCTTTGACACCCACGCGCTGAAATTGACCACAATGTGTATTGCTGAGGCTCTTGAAGTTAACTCCTAATCAGCCATCCCCAAGACGTCGGCCATGTCGTAGTGGCCGGGGGGTTTGCCGACGACCCAGCGGGCGGCTTCGACAGCACCTCGGGCGAACAGGCTGCGATCCCGGGCCGAGTGGCTGAGCGTGACGATTTCGTCGTCGGCGATGAAGCTGACCGAATGCTCGCCGATGATGTCGCCGCCGCGCTGGACGGAAAAACCGATAGCGCCTTGGGCTCGCGGGCCAGTGATGCCGTCACGGGCGCGGACTTCGACGTCCTTAAGCGACACGTTGCGGCCCTTGGCGGCGGCTTGGCCCAACATCAAGGCTGTGCCGGAGGGGGCGTCGACCTTGCGGCGGTGGTGAGCCTCGAAGACCTCGATGTCATAGTCCGATGCGGCCAGAGCCTTGGCGGTCTGGGCGACGAGGCCCATCAGCATATTGACGCCCAGCGAGAAGTTGCCGGTCTGGACGATAGGAATCGACTGGGCGGCCTCAGCGATCAGCTTCAGTTGGTCTTCGGACAGGCCGGTCGAGCCGATCACCAGGGCCGGGCTACCGCGCAAGGCGCAGGCCTGGGCCAATGCTACGGAGGCCGCTGGGGTGGTGAAGTCGATGATCACGTCAGCGAGACTGAGCGCTTCCTCCTGGGTAACTAGGCCCTCACCGGTGACGTCCGGACGGTCGAACCGCGCTGTCACGGCGAGGCCATCGCGTCCCTGGATAGTGGAGGCGAGCGCCTGACCCATGCGGCCCATAGCGCCAGCGATGGCAATGCGGATGGTCAAGGCGGCATCTCCCGGCGCTGCGACAATGGCGCTTTGTCCCGCGCTGGAGGCGGTTTGGTCAACCGTTGACGCAGAAATCGCCTATGCGGCGGGTGTTTTGGGTTTTTTGGAGAAAGGCCAGCTGAACTTTGGCAGACGTCGGCGGAACAGCCAGAGGATGCCCGCGATCAACCCGATCCAGGGCAATGTCCAAGCCAATAGGCGAACCATGGAGGCCAGGGTTGAAGCCACGATCCCGGTGAAATCGGCAAAGGCCTTGCCAAGTGGGTGCCAGACATCGCTGGCGGTGAGCGCACCGCCGGTACTGTAGCTGATCACCAATGCAGAGGTGTCGACGCGACCCTGCATCATGGCCAGCTCTGAGGTGGTGGTGTCGATCTCAGCTTGGACTTCGGAGAGCGCTCGTTCAACCTCTAGCAGGTCCGAGAGTTTGCCGGGATGAGACGCCAAGAGGGCCTGAAGCCGATCGCGCAGGGTCGTCTTTGCTCGCAGGAGCGCTGAGGTATCGACTATGGCGCGGGAGAGATCATCGGCGCTTGAGTTTTCGCTGACCAAACGGCCGCCGGCTTGAGTGGCCTCGCCAGACATCGCCGCACGAAACTTGGCCAGCCAGCGCGGCTCGGCGCGTAGGCTAAGCGAACTCTCGGCCCCGCCGGCCCCATCAGGGCCATGGTCGGCGCGACTGGATGACATCACCTGACAAAGTGCCGGTCCGGCCGCGGTGCAGGCGGCCTCATGTTTGGCGCCAAGTTGGCGAATGCCAGCCGGTGGTCCGACGATGCTGTAATTGTAGCTATAGGCCAGCATTGGCCCGCTGGTGGCTGGGGCGCTGGGAGATTCCTTCAGACTGACCTCACCGGAAGGCGCTGCTGCAGCGTCAGCAGCAACCAGGGCCGCCTCTGACTGCGCCCTACCGGCCCCGGGATTTCTGGAGGGGCTGCAGGCGGCAAGCATGATTAGCAGCGCGACGACGAGCGGTATTTTCATGGCGCGAACCTTCAACTGACCGGGGGTGCCTGCCTGAACCCTAGGGCGTGGGGCCATGGATGCAACCACCGCAATGTTTGACCTGACCCACCGTCAGTCTTGACCCCCTCGGCGCGCTGCACCAAACCCGATCCATGACAGGATCTGACCCCGCTCTCGCCGCCGCTTTCGGCATGGCCACCAGTGTGCCGCAGGCCGCGGCGCTGGGGTTTTCGGCGGGCGAAATTGTTGATGGCCGGGCGACCATGTCGATGCCCTGGCGGGCCGATCTGGTGGAGGACGAGGCGAGCCAGGCGCTGGCCAGCGGCATCATCACCACCATGCTCGATCACTGCGGCGGTATGGCGGTGACGGCCTTCAAGACAGCCATGTACCATCCGGCGACGCTGGATCTGCGGGTCGACTATCTGCGCCCGGCGGCGCCGAGAGCCGGAGTGACCGTGCAGGTGCACTGCTACCGGATCGCGGGGCCTATCGCCTATGTTCGGGGCGAGGCCTGGGACCTTGACCCCGCCGATCCCATTGCCACCGTCCAAGGGGCGTTTGTGCACAATGGGGCACCAGCGTGAGTCAGGAGAAGCTGTCGGCCTTTCTGATGGGCTCGCCCTATCTGAAGTTCCTGGGTCTTGGGTTCGAGGTGGTCGAAGACGGGGTTCTGGCGAACCTGCCGTTCTCACCGCATCTGGTGGGCAATGTGCAACTTCCGGCCCTGCACGGCGGGGTGCTGGCGGCGTTCATGGAAGCGACGGCCAAGGCCGGGCTCTTGGCTCTGGCCGATGTGAATACACCCCCGGTGGCCAGCAACGTCACCATCGATTATCTGCGCTCGGGCCGACCGGTGCTGACCCATGCCCGGGCGCGATTGGTCAAGGTCGGGCGGCGGGTGTCCAATGTGCATGTAGAGGCGTGGCAGGAGGACGTGACCCGCCCCGTCGCGGCACTCCGCGGTCACTTCTTGATGAGCTAGACGGGGTCTCTTCCTCACCCGTTCACGGGGGAGGGGGACCACCCGCAGGATGGAGGGTGTAATGTGGGACACAAGGACATGAGCAAGTCCCTATGGAACATTATGGGTACGGATTGTGGCGGGTTCGTTGTTCGAGCAGAATTCGGCTAATATGGCTCACTCGCGATTCCTCCCCGAAGTCGCCCAGAACATAGGAAACCTAGGTGTCCGACCCCCAACAGCAATCACTTGTCCTGATTCCTCACGCCTACGAGGGCCAGATTGTCCGCCAGAGATCAGGCGATGGTTACGTCAATGCGACGGCATTGTGCTCTGCAGCAGGCAAGCTATTTGGCCACTACTACGAAAACGACAAGACAACGGAGTTCGTGCAAGAGCTATCTTCCGATATCGGAAAACCGATAACGGCATTAGTTCAAATAGTTAGGGGAGGAAACCCCGCCTTACAGGGGACTTGGGTCCATCCCCAGGTTGCGATTCACCTAGCGCAGTGGCTCTCTCCTCGCTTTGCTGTACAGGTGACGCAATGGATATATGAATGGCTCTCGGGCCAGTTAACTCCCGAGCAAAGCGCCTGGCAGATATTCCAGGAGCGCATTGCGCTCGTCTATGACAGCGTCCCGGTGGGTTACTTCTGCGTGTTCAAGGAAACGGCCGATTTATACGCGTCGATGATTGCGGGCGGGGCGCCACTTGGGGCTAAGATGATTTTGGACCTCAGCATAGGTATCCACTGGAGCGCTCAGTGGAAGGAAAACGGGTTCAACGACATTTATGGTGAACGTCGGACGTACCCACACAACTATCCCATTCGATATCCGCAGGCGCTATCCAACCCTCAGACCGCCAATTGTTATCCTGATGCAGCATTGCCTGAGTTTCGCCGCTGGATGCGGGAACAGTATCTGCCTAATGGATTTCCTGCTTATTTGAAGACACAAATCGCTAAGGGCCGACTCGCTCTTGATGCGGCGAACGAGACCATGAGGGCCATCGAAAACCGAGAACAAAACCGAGCAAGAGTGCGTTAGGCGGTGCGTGGCCAATATCCTTTCCACTGACAGCCGCCCGAATACGCCGACACCACCTCCGCAGTCGTGAGGAACTGTTCGCAGTTGCTGACGCGAAGATTGCTCTCCAGCCACGCCGCTCCCATCGAATAGGTCGCATAAAATGGCTCGGCGATGTGGTGATGAAGGTCGATCTCCGAGCTGTGCCAGATGACCCATTGAGGCTTGGTTGAAAAGCTGGCCGCACTCGAAATAAGGGAGACAGGGCACCATTTGCCGAACACGATCAGACTTGGCGGATTCAATAGATAGGCGCAAAAGGAGCTGCAGCTTTGAAGCTTAAAGACTAGGTGCGCGGAAGCCCTAGTCGAATGCGCATCGCATCTTGCGAGACCTGAAGGCGCTCGGCGAGGTCGGGAACGGTCGTTACTCCCTGCACTCGTAGCGCATTGATAGATGCGTGCGGCATCAAGAGATTCGCTGCAAAACTATTCGCTTGTCGCTCGTGAACTGGACGGATCGCAGCATTGGGAAATCGAGTGCCCTCAGCGCGATAAGCGCGCGTGTCGCCAACTCCTGCGCCAAGAAGATTGCGATGATAAATGAAATGTCCAAGTTCATGTGCCGCAGTAAAGCGCTTGCGGACGTGCGCATGTTGTTCGTTAATCGCCACGCGATAGGTGTCGTCGGACTGGCGCTCAATCCAACCAGAGATGTTATTTTCCATGAGTTGAAACTCTGGCCCAAGCCCGAGTTCATCAAGGATGGTGAAGACGGGCACAGGAATGTCGCCCCAATACCTCTCGGCAAGCTTCAACGGGTCAACTGACGTGTTCATCCTGCCTCCTTTCCCATCTCATCGGCGGCTTCTGCGTCGTCGTTTTGTCCTAACGACGTATTGTTCAACAGTTCTACATTCTTACGGATGATTTGCGGCGCTTCTTCGGCAAGCCATTTCTCCATATGTTTTTGTACACTCTCCGCGGCTGCCTTCCGCGCCTCATCCTCGGCCCATCTCTTGACAATGTATCCCCATCCTGCCGCCGCGATGATTGCTACAGTCGCCAACCAGATTGACCCCCACGCAAATGCACTACTCAATGATGCAAATGAATTAGCCAGCGCATCCCACTCTGGCGGTTGCGACTGCACTTTGGCAGCGACTTCATTTACCGGTGCCGGACAGGCGCGTGAGGCGGCACTTACGAACCTTTCGCACATCTCAGCGTCAATTGCGGACGTAGTCAAACGCATGATCCTTGACCTGTAGGATCAATTGCTTGGAATCTAAATGGTGATTCGCCTACTACATATTAAGAGGCGGCTCGATTTTAGAAGCGACGGTCATCATTTCAGCCCTTCCAGTTTGGTGCCATTCTCACCGTTTTTCCTCTCACTGGGAAAGAGCCTTCTGTTCGGCATGTATGCCGTTCAGCACTGCTTGGGCCTTCGTGATCGCAGCCGCATCGGCCTTGTTCTGAGCTTCGATCAACAGCTCGGTGGCTTCCATTTCGCGCACCGGCAGGAGGTGGGTGTCGTCGGCCTTGTGGAAGGGACCGGTTTCGATCTCTTTTAAGACGGCCCTCTGGCGTAGAGCTTCCGGTGTGGTGCCGACCCCATAGGCGAAGATGAACTTTTCGACCTTGGCCTTGATGGTGGGATCGAGGTCCTTGCGCCAAACCATCGGGTCTTCCGGAATGGTCGGCGAGCGCCAGATGATCTCGATATTGGCCAGGGTTTGTATGGCGGCCGGTGCAGTCTTGCTCTCCAGGCGGACGATGGACTGGGTGTTGTTGGTGGCGGCGTCCACCTGGCCCATGGCCACGGCGAACAGATTGGCCTCATGATTGGCGCTGCGGACGGTCTTGAAGCACTTGTCGGGCGTCACATTGCGGGGTGCGAACAGATAGGTCATCGGGGCCAGGGTGCCTGAGGTGGACTTGGCGTCGCCCATGGCAAAGTTGAGGGTGTGGTCGCATTTCAGCAGCCGTTCCAGGGTCATGCCGCTGCCCTTCTTGACCACAATCACCGACTGGTAGCCGTCAGGGCCTGAGGGCTTGGATGTCCGCGCGAAGACCGCGCCACCGGAACGGCGCACCGCCTCCAGGCCCGAGTGATTGGTGAACCATCCCATATCGGTCTGTTTGAAGCGCATAGCCTCGATCAGGGCTGTATAGTTGGAGCCGAAATAGGGTTGGACCTTGAGACCCGTCGCCTTTTCCATGTCGGCTAGGAACGGAGCCCATGACGCCTGAGCGGCACTGACATTCTCGGTCGACATGATCGAGAACCGGAGGGTGTTGGTGTCAGACTTAGGTGCTGGCTTAGAACAGGCGCTGAGCAACAGGAGCACGGCTAGTCCGGCATGTTTGATCGACGACATCGTCTTGACCTCATCCTACCTAATTTCGCAATTGGCGCTTGAGACTGCGGCCATAGGGGGCTAACGCGCGGGCCATGTCTCTGCAAGGTCTGTCCCATTCCGCCCGCGATGCCAAGTCTTGGCCCTTTGAACAGGCTAGGTTGCTGCTCGACCGTATATTGCGTCTGCGGCTCGCCGAGGCCGAGCGCGTCTTGGCCGCCAGCCTGATCGGTGAAGGCAAGGCCAGCGAGGCGGTGAACACCTTTCCGGCCCTGAACAAGGCGGTGGTGTTCGAGACCGGCTATGGCCCGTCGGGTCTCCCGCACCTGGGCACATTCGGAGAAGTGGCGCGCACCACCATGGTTCGGGTGGCCTTTCGCAGTCTGACCGGCGACGCCATCCCCACGCGACTGATCGCGTTTAGCGACGATATGGACGGCCTGCGGAAAATCCCACCCGGTCTGCCCAATGCCGATCAACTGGCGGAGGACTTGGACAAGCCGCTGACGGTGGTGCGCGACCCCTATGGCACTCACGAGAGTTTCGGGGCGCACAATAATGCCCGGCTGCGGGCCTTCCTCGACGGGTTCGGCTTCGACTATGAGTTTGCGTCCTCAACAGACTGCTATCGCAGTGGTCGGTTCGACGCCACTTTGCTGACCGCCCTGGAACGCTTCGATGCGATCCAGAAGATCATGCTGCCGTCGCTCGGCGAAGAACGCCGGGCCACCTATTCGCCGTTCCTGCCGATCAGCCCCAAGTCCGGCAAGGTACTGCAGGTGCCGACCCTCGAGCGCCACGTGGATAGGGGCACCATCGTGTTCCGTGACGAGGACGGCACACTGACCGAGGTTCCGGTCACCGGCGGC
>JANPNB010000035.1:0-12680 GCA_031427275.1 Alphaproteobacteria bacterium
GTGATTTTTGCGCTATCTTACGTCCTCGCCCGGTTGATCAACAACTACGGCATTGTGGACATCGTTTGGTCCTACTCCTTTGCCGGGCTCGCGATTTACTACGCGGTTTATGCTCCGGGCTGGGACCGGGTCATGATGGGCGCTGAGCGCAAATCCATGGCCATGACCGACGAAGAAAAGCGCCTGACGGCCTATCACGAAGGTGGTCACGCCCTCCTGGCCCTCAGTGTACCGGCGACCGATCCCGTGCATAAAGCCACGATCATTCCGCGCGGACGGGCGCTGGGCATGGTCATGCAGTTACCTGAGCGGGATCAGCTCAGCATGTCGTTCGAACAGATGACCTCACGCCTGACAATTTTGATGGGGGGCCGCATGGCTGAAGAAATCATCTTCGGTAAGGACAAGATTACCTCCGGGGCTTCATCGGATATCGATCAAGCCTCGCGCTTGGCCCGCGCTATGGTGACTAAATGGGGCTTCTCTGAGAAGTTGGGCGTAGTCTCCTACGGCGAAAACCAGGACGAGGTGTTCCTCGGCCACTCGGTGTCGCGCACGCAAAACGTCTCTGAAGACACTGCTCGTTTGATCGATGAAGAGGTTAAGCGACTGGTCCAAGGCGGCTTTGATGAGGCGCGCCGGATCTTGACCGAGAAACTCGAAGATCTGCACACCTTGGCCAAGGCCTTGCTCGAATTCGAGACGCTCAGTGGCGACGAGATCATCAATGTGCTGAAGGGCATTCCGCCCAACCGTGATGATCCTGAGGCTGCTGCCCCACCGACGCCGGCGGTATCAGTGCCCCTCTCGCCAAAAGCCGCCGCCGAGCCTGCCTAGGACCGGCATGATGGCGACCGTTCAGACACCCCTGATCATGGGCGTGCTGAACGTCACGCCGGATAGTTTTTCGGATGGCGGAAGGTTTGACAAGCTTGAGGCTGCCCGGCGTCACGCCTGGGCTATGATCGCCGCAGGTGCTCAGATCTTGGACATTGGTGGCGAGTCAACCCGCCCCGGCGCGTCGCCCGTGCCTGCCGAAACAGAGATTGGTCGCGCAGTGCCTCTCATCCAGGCTTTGAGCGACCAGGACGATGTCCTGATCTCGATTGACACAATGAAGCCTGAAGTCGCGCGGGCCGCCATCCAAGCGGGTGCCGGGATCTGGAACGACGTGACAGCCCTACGCGGATCACCCCAATCGCCCAGCGTTGCGGCTGAGCTCGGCTGCCATGTGGTCTTGATGCACATGCAGGGTGACCCAGAAACCATGCAGACCGCGCCTGCCTACGATGATGTTGTCGCCGAAGTCGTGGCGTTCCTGAAGTCGCGGGCTGAGGTCGCGATGTCTGCCGGTGTCTCAGCCGACCGTATCTGGCTTGACCCTGGCATAGGCTTTGGCAAGACACTGGCGCACAATCTGTCCCTGCTGGCGGGTCTTGAGCGTATCGTTTCGCTAGGCTTTCCGGTGCTGCTGGGGGCCAGTCGCAAGAGCTTCATCTCCCGGCTGCATCCGACAGCGGAGTCGCCCGACCATCGCCTGGCAGGGTCGCTCGCCTGCGTGCTGGCCGGAGCCGCAGCGGGCGTCGCGGGCGTGCGGGTGCATGACGTGGGTGAGACCGCCCAGGCGCTCAGCGTATGGTCTGCGATCCAAGGTGCAGTTGGTGGGTCCCCTCGGCGTTAGAAAGGTGCAAACTGCCCACCCGACTCCGCTCTGGTGAGACCTTCCATGCTCGGCTTTCCCGAACCAACTGCGGCCAAGGCTTGGCCCCGGCGTGCCGCCAGTCCGGTCATGGGGTGGAACGGCATGGTGGCGGCGGCCCATCCCTTGGTGGTCGCCACCGGATTGGAGATCCTAAGGCAAGGCGGCAATGCCGTCGATGCGGCGGTAGCTGCGGGCCTGACAGCCGCCGTCGTGATGCCTGAAATGTGCGGGCTCGGCGGCGATCTGTTTGCCATCGTGCATGGTCCGGGCCGCCAGCCTGTGGCCATCCTCGGAAGCGGTAACAGCCCGCTGGACGCCAGCCTGGAGGACATGCGGCGTGCGGGCTTGTCCACACCCTCGGGCATCAAGATGTCGCTGAGGGGGCCGCTATCGATTTCTGTGCCCGGTATGGTCGATGCCTATGACACACTGCTCACCAAAATGGGGACGCGGTCCCTTGGGGAGCTTGTTCAACCTGCAGCGCGTTATGCTGACGAAGGCTATCCGCTGACGGCTTTGGGGGCCGCCCTGATTGCCAATTCTGCCCCCGACCTTGCCCGACATAGGGATACCGCAGCGGTGTTTCTGCCTGGCGGAACGGCTCCAACCGTCGGTTCGGTTCTGCGCCAGCCCGGTCTGGCCCAAACGCTGCGACGTTTAGCGACAGTGGGAGCGGCTGACTTCTATCAGGGTGAGCTGGCACGCCAGATGGTCAGCGCGCTTGCGGACGCGGGCGGAGCCATGACCTTGCAGGACTTCGCCGGTCACCAAACCGAGGTTACCGCGCCGATCTCGACGACCTATCGCGGCTTTACCGTCATGCAGACCGGGCTGCCTAGCCAGGGCCTAATCCTGCTTGAGGCGCTGAACATCTTGGAGAACGTCGGCTCTGAGCGTCTGGCCAAGCAGGACGCCGCTGCAATCCATTTCATGGCCGAGGCGTTGAAGCTGGCCTATGCTGACCGGCTGGCTTTTGCGCGGGACCCCCAGACTGGCCCGACCCCGGTTGAGACGTTGATCTCCAAACCCTGGGCCGCGCGCCGGTTCGCTTCACTAGACCCCAGCCATGCCCAAGACACGGTGCCAGCTGGTGGATTGAGCGATGGCGACACGACCTATCTCTGCGTGGTCGATGGTCAGGGGCTGATGGTCTCGCTGATCCAATCGGTCTCCTCGGCCTTCGGCAGCGGCATCGTGGCAGGCAATACCGGGGTCCTGCTCAACAACCGGGTCGGCCGCGGATTCTCGCTCCAGGATGGCCACCCAAACCTCTACGCGCCGGGTCGCAAGACGATCCATACTCTGAATTGCTACATGGTCGCCGACCCGCAAGGCAGGCCGATCCTGACCGGCGGAACCCCCGGCGGCGATGGTCAACCGCAATGGAATTTGCAAGTCTTGAGCGGCTTGATCGACGGCGGCCTCGACATCCAGGCCGCTATCGAAGCGCCCCGCTGGACCGTCTGGCCCGGTACCGACCCGCACGACCTGCCCAATCCCTATGAGTTGCGGGTTGAAACGCGGCTCAGCGAAACTGTCATTTCCGACTTGGAATCTCTGGGTCACCGCGTCCGACGCACCGGTTCCTGGGGCGGCGGCGGCGCGGCCCAAGCCATCGCCCGCGATCCAGACACAGGTGTCCTGGTCGGCGGCTCCGATCCGCGCGTCGAGGGTTTGGCTCTGGGGTTTTAACCCCGCCCGATGAACGGCATCTTCGTCGCCATCACCGTCATGAACTGCACATTGGCGCTGAGCGGCAGGCCAGCCATGAACACCACGGCGCCCGCGACGGCGTGAACATCCATCACCGGCTCCACCGCCATGGAGCCATCGGCCTGGGGCACACCCTTGACCATGCGCGCGGTCATTTCCGTGGCCGCATTGCCGATGTCGATCTGGCTGCAGGCGATGTCATAGGCCCGCCCATCCAGTGAGGTTGATTTGGTCAGGCCGGTGATGGCGTGCTTAGTGGCGGTGTAGGCCACCGAGCGGGGCCGGGGACTGTGGGCCGAGATCGAGCCATTATTGATGATCCGCCCACCCATGGGGTCCTGTGCTTTCATCATCCGGATAGCTCCTTGGGTGCAGAGGAACGCGCCGGTGAGGTTCACATCCACCACCCGTTTCCAAGCTTCCAGACTGAGATCCTCCATAGGGACCGGTGGTGCCCCGGTCCCGGCGTTGTTAAACAAGACATCCAACCGCCCGAAGCGCTCCTGGGTCTTGGCGAAGAGGTTTAGGACGGAGGCTTCGTCGGCCACATCGGTGGGAACGACTAACGTCTGCTTGGGGTCAAGGGCCGCATTGGCGGTGGCCAATAGCTCTGCCTCACGCCGCCCGGCCAGAACCACGCCGTATCCTGCTGCGGCTAGGGCCAGGGCAGATGCACGCCCGATCCCCGAACCTGCGCCCGTGATCAAGGCGATCTTTAGGGGATTGCTCATTTTTGGTCTCCGTCGCGGCGAACTACAGACTAACAGTCACCGGAAAGACCTGCATAGAGTTTGGCAATTTCGCGCTCCCGCTCCGCCTGCAAAGGCGTGCGGAAACCCTCAATGGCACCGGGTAGGGCCTCCAAGTGAGTGTGCCAACCGGCGGCCACACTGGTGAGGTGCGGTGAGCCTAAGCGGGTCTGTGTCAGCCGAAGCCTGCAACCAGACCCCTCAGAAAATAGCTCCCAGCGCACTACCGAGTCGGGATGCTCAGTGTGGGGCCAAGTCCATGCGATCACCTGCTGCGGCACCAACTCAATGATATGGCCGGTCATGGTGTAGTTGTGGTCTGGGAATGACAGTCTGAACACGCCGCCAATGCGTAGGTCCATCTCCGCATCCGCCAGCCAGTCGGCGACCCGCTCGGGGGTGGTCAGCGCGGCCCAGACCCTGGCGACGGACACTTCATAACGCCGCTCGAAGGTGAGGGCGTCACCGTTCCGCGAGACCGCCCCAAGTCCATCGTTGAATAAGGTCACACCGCACCGACGGCTGTGAGCTGCGGCTTATAGAGCTCATGAATCTCCTCCTCGCGCGCCATGCTCCAAACCGTTGCTACGCCCTCGGTCGCGCCGGGGATGGCATCAAGGAACACATGCCAACCGGCAATGCTGCGCGCATACTTGCCGGGCAATCCGGAATTGGTAAGGCGTAGGCGACAGCCAGCGCCATCGGGCTCCAGTTCGTAGCGAACAATGCCGTCGGGGTGGCCTGGGTCAGGCCAGGTGTGTGCCAAGAGCCGCAGGGGCTCGAACGCGATGATCTCCCCGACCATGCCCGGATCATCGGTCGAGAACTTCAGATGGTAGTGGCCCCCCAGACGGGGATCCAGGTCGACAATGCCCAGCCAATCGGCGATTCGCTCTGGCCCGGTTAGCGCCGCCCATACCTTCTCGATGGGCTTGGCGATCTTTCGTTCGAACACAATCTCAAACCTGTCGCCGGTTCGCGACACGGTACCCAAGGCATTGTCACTCATTGTTCGCGCTCCAAATGGGCTTCCAAGGCATCCAATCGTTCGGCCCAGAATTGTCGGTAGGGTGCTAACCAGGCATCGACTTCGGCTAGCTTGCCCGGAGCCAGGCGGTAGAGTCGCTGTTGCCCTTTGGCACGAGACTCCACCAAACCCGCCTCTCGCAACATGCGCAGGTGCTTGGAGGCGCCCGGCTGGCTGATCGCCAAGGCGTCAACGATTGAGCCAGCGGGTCGCTCGCCTGAGCGCAACAGGTCTAAGATCTGTCGTCGGTTGGGTTCGGCCAGTGCCTCGAAAGGTGTCATGCCTATATATCGCTAAATAGATATATAACTGTCAACGCATGTAATAGTGTGTGAAGCTTGTCTGCGTGATCTGTGCAAGTCCGTGGCTTCGCGCTATCGGCAACAATGGTTCAGTTTCAAGGCCGCGTCCTGATCATCGCCGGTTCCGATTCCAGCGGCGGCGCGGGCATCCAGGCCGATATCAAGACCGTGACGGCCCTCGGCGGCTATGCCGCCACCGCGATCACCGCGCTCACAGTCCAGAACACCCTAGGCGTTGCGGGCGTTCACCCCGTCCCACCCGCGTTTGTGACCGCTCAGGCCGGCGCTGTGCTGGACGACATCGGGGTAGATGCCATCAAGACCGGCATGCTGGGCGACATTGCTATGGTTGAGGCCGTCGCGGCGATCCTCGATACGACCAAAGGCGTCGCCACCGTGATTGACCCTGTGATGATCGCCAAGGGCGGGACACCCCTGCTTGACCCCTCGGCGGTTGCAGCGGTGCGCCGGCTGTTGATACCGCGCGCGGTCCTATTGACGCCCAATGCGCCCGAGGCAGAGGCTCTGACGGGAATCGTGGTGGGCAGCTTGGATGATCAACGCCGGGCTGGGGAGGCTTTGCTCAAGCTGGGCGCACGCGCCGTTCTAATGAAGGGCGGGCATCTGCCGGGCGACATCCTGATCGATTTACTAATCACCCCGGACGGCGAGACGGCCTTCGAGACCGCGCGGATTGATACTCGGCATACCCACGGCACAGGATGCACGTTGGCCTCGGCCTGCGCGACCGGTTTGGCCCAGGGGCTAACCCTGACTGAGGCGGTGGCGCGGGCTTGGGCCTATGTCCAGGAGGCGATTGCCCATGCGCCCGGCTTCGGCGCAGGCCACGGCCCCCTGGATCACGCCTGGTCATTGAGAGGCAGACTGTGAGCCGGGAGGGTGATCTTGAGGCGATCTTGCGTGCGACGCCCAGCCTGATGGCGGTGATGGAGACGGCGCGTGATCTCGACTTGCCCGATTGGCTGATCTTCTCGGGGGCGATTTATCAACGGGTATTGAACCATCTGACACGTCGTGACCCGGACTACGGGATCAAGGATTATGACCTGGGCTACTTCGACCCAGATACCTCATATGAAGCTGAGGATATCGCGATCCAGCGTGTGGCTGGCGCATTCGAGCCGCCGATCCGGGAGATGGTCGAGGTCAGGAATCAAGCGCGCGTACATCTCTGGTTCGAGGCTAAGTTCGGCGAGGCCTATGAGCCGTTGAGCTTCAGCGCCGAGGCCCTAAGCCGCTTCACCAGCACCACGTTTGCGGTCGGAGCCAAGTTAGAGCGCGATGGGGCAATGACCCTGTTCGCGCCCTTTGGGCTGGAGGATCTCTTTGCAATGCGGCTACGTCCCAACCCGACGCGACAGACCATGGGCTTTCAACGAACAGCACAGGCCGCACAAGCGCGTTGGCCCGAATTGACCATTGAAGCCTAGAGCCCGTTCCCTATGGACGGAATCGTCTAAAGGGAGAAACTGGGCTCCAATTCAAAGAGTTAGAGCATGCTTTCGTCCTACCGGCGTTTCCCACCTATCGGAACATGCTCTAGCTGGTTGCTGCCATGGAGCCAGCACTAGCGGCTTGAGCCGCATCGTTCAGCGCTCGACTAATCGCGTCATACAGCTTGGCGATCTCAATGGGTTTGGCCACGTGGCCGTCCATGCCTGCGGCCAGGTATTCTTCGACCTGATGCGAGAGGGCATGGGCCGTCAACGCCACGATGGGCGTCCGCGGACGCCCACTTTCCAGCTCAGCGGCGCGAATTGCGCGGGCGGAGTCGATTCCGTCCATGACCGGCATTTGGATGTCCATGAGGATCAGGTCGAAGGCTCCGTCCCGCCAAGCCTCAAAGGCCTGACGACCGTCAGCAACGATTTCCACCTCGATGCCGAGTGAGCCCATTACGGCCGCCAACACCTGCTGATTGGTCGGATTGTCCTCGGCCGCCAGTAAACGTAGCGCGCCTTCTTGTTCCTCATCAATCTGCGTTGGGGTGACGGGAGCAGGAATGCGGGCCTCACCGCGTTCCAACGGCAGGTCGACATAGAATGTCGAGCCTTGGCCCTCACGGCTCTCAACAGAGATCGTGCCGCCCATCATCTGGGTCAACTCACGACAGATCGCCAAGCCCAATCCAGTACCGCCGAATCTGCGCGTCGCGGAATTGTCGGCCTGAACGAATTTCTCAAACAGTCCGGCCTGCTTCTCGCTGGCAATGCCGACGCCCGAGTCGCGGACCACCAGCAGCAGTCCACCCGTCGCAGCATTGACGTCAAAGACCGCACTGACCCCGCCGGAATGGGTGAACTTGACCGCGTTGGCTAGCAAGTTACCGATGATTTGGCGCAAACGATCTGCGTCGCCTCGCCAACCGCCCGAGGCCGCCTTGGTCACCTTCAACTCGAAGCTAAGGCCCTTTTGGTTGGCAAGCACCTCGAAGCTCGCGCGCGCTGGGCCGACCGCTGACCCCAAGTCAAAGTCTTCGATCAAGAGTGTCAGCTTGCCCGCCTCAATCTTTGAAAGATCAAGCACGTCGTTCAAGACGGCCAGCAACAGGCCACCAGACTGGCGAATGACATCCAGGCGTTCGCGCTGAACCTGGGCCAGTTCGCCCATGGACATGACTTCGGCCATGGCCAGCACACCATTCAGAGGCGTGCGGATCTCGTGGCTCATATTGGCCAGGAATTGCGACTTCAGCACATTGGCCGCATTGGCGGCGTCGCGCGCCACAACCAACTCACCAAGTGTGACACGTAAGGCTTTTTCGCGTTCGTCGAGCTTGGCCAGCAGGTGATTGAAGCTTTCTGTCAGGCTGCGGAACATCGCATCCTGCGCGTCGGTCTTAACGGGTGTGAAGCTACCACTCGCCGCAACCTCGTGCATCGCGGCCGAGAGACGCTGGACCGGTGCGATGACCTTGTGTGCCAAGCCACGAGCCAAGAACAACGCCACGCCAATGCCAGCAAACAGCAGTGCTCCGGTCAGGGCGACAAACTGGGGAAGCATGTCGTTTAGAGCAGGTGCCTTGGCTGTAAGTACCAAGTGACCCTGCCGAATTCCGCCGGTTTCCACCGGGACTGAAACGACATCGTCTGCCCCATTGACCGTTAGCGGGTGGCGATAGTCAGCTAGGATGGTGCCATCTGAGGCCTGCAACTGCGCGTGGCTAACCCGCGGGCTGTTGGCGAGGGCGCGAACCGTCGCCTGGGCAAGATCATTATCGTGTCTGGCAAGGGCTGGTCCAACCGCAGCCGCTGTTACGGTGGCAAGCGACACTTGGGCGCTATGGGCTTGCTGACGCGCAACCACCCACTGCTGCAGCATGAAGGTGAGACAGGCCGCGATGAGCACAACCAACGCCGTGACCAACGCCGCACCGGCCACGCGAGCATGAAAGGTCGCGGTGGGAGGCGAACTGGTCTTGGAAAGCTGCTTTGACAAGGCTTCAGGTTCCACTTGGATCCCCTGTTTACGCGGTTTTTCCTAACGTTTTCCTTTCGAGGAGGCGGGATATCCCCCCGCGATTTGCAGATGCAACCCAATGGGGAAATTTTCCACCGTTAACAAAGAATGAATCGCCTAGCGCGCGATTAACCTATGGTTTACTATACATCCGTTGAGTTCATTCTCCTGGAGATCTGCCCGATGGAAAAAGTGTTCGTAGCCCAAGGTGTCGCGTCCAAATTGTTCGCGACAGAAGCCTCTGTTGATCAGGCGATGGTGCAAGCCACCGAGCTGCTCGCCGAAATGTTGAAAGCCCGTTCAGAAGTTGGCGCATCGACGACCTTCGCCAATGACGCTCAGGTTAAGATGCTGGAGGCGCTTGCCGCTCTCAGCCAAGCCCGCACGGCCATGGTTAGCGTTCATAGCGAACTGGCTGAAGCTCAGCTTCGCCTGGGCATCCGCACCAAAATGATCGGGGAAATGAACAAGCCCCCAGCTATGACGATTGCGGCTCCTGCGACACTTCGCCAAGTCGGCTAGTCAAGAACATTGCGGCGGTTTAACTGCCAAACGCCCCTAGTTCGTGCTAGGGGCGTTTCTATGTTTGCTTGGTATCTCCATTACTCGCTGCTGACCGCAATTGTTGCGGTCACGATCTTGGCGTGGTTCAAGGGCGGCCCGGTCGAACGGCTCGGTTCGAGTATCAATCTTGTTATGTCTTTGGCCTTCTCTGTGATGCAGGCCTTCATCCCGCCAGCCTCTCTTGAAGTCCTCACCCTGGTTCTGGATGGTATCTTCGGGCTGATTTTTTTGGGGTTGGCGGTCAGGTATACCAGCCTCTGGCTAGGTGCCGCCATGCTGCTCCAAGCCGGACAGTTTTCGCTCCACGCCTTTTATTATGTGACGACAAAGCCCGTTGATCGGTTGTTTGCGATCGTCAACAACCTCGTCAGCTGGGGAATCTTGCTGAGCATCCTGCTTGGAACGCTTGGATATTGGTGGGTGTCGCGGCGCGAAGCCGCCAAGGTTCGGCTTAGCTAGCCACAGAGCGGCGCTCCAAGGTGGCCAGGGCTACGCCCCCAAGGATTAGGGCCAGCGCTGCAAACACCGGCCATCCGGGCTGCTCGCCAAGGAAGACAATGCCCAACCCGACCGCCCAAAGTGGGGCAACATAGATCGCCATGGACATGAACAGTGGCCCACGGCGTTGGATCAAATAGACATAGCCTATAGAGGCCAAAGCGGTCGGAAATACGCCTAGGGCGCTTACCGCCATGAGCGACGACATCGGCGGCCAGGTCGGCGCTGGGGCAAAAACCATTGCTACGGGGATCGAGAAAACCCCGGCCCACAGGCACATCATAAGTGCGCCAACACTCGGCGACACCTCCGGAGAGCGCTTGATCAACACGTTGGCGAAAGAATAGAGCGCGGCTCCGGAAATTGCGGTGACCAGCCCGATCGCTTCCAGGCTCATTCCGCCGGTCAGCTTGGGCGCGACCAAGACCACCAAACCGGCAAATCCCAGGCCCACGCCCGCCGTCCGTCGCAGGGTTAGCCGATCTCCCGCCACAAACAGGTGCGCCAGTACTGCCGTAAAGATCGGCGAGGCTCCATTGCAGAGCGCGTTAACGGCCGAAGGTATGGCCACTGCCGCATAGGCGAACATGGCGAATGGCACCGACATGCCGATCAATCCCGTGACGGCATAGAACCGCCATGCGGGGTCTCTCAATTGCGGTAGTCGCTTGCGTTCTAAACCAACCACGATGGCCAAGGTCGCCACCGCGATCCAGACCCTAAACACCGTGTTCCAAAGCGGATGAATATGTTCGACGGCGATTTTTAGAGCCGCAAAAGCCGAACCCCAGGTCACCACCAAGGCCCCAAGAACAATCCAATCAATTCGGGCGGGGCGGGTCATGTCTGAGCTCAGAGAGGTGCAGGTCGGCGATAGATCATGCCCATGCCCCAAGTCCAACCCCAGCATCACTCAACACATTTGTCAGAAAGTTTCACTTGCCCTTAAGGCGAAATCGGCGTTTCTCCGCGCCGGGCCACACCCCCCCAACGGGGTGCTGCTCATCTGTAAGGATGGGAGACATCGCTATGAATACCCTTGCTAAGCCAGCCATGCGGCCGGCTCGACCCGAATTTTCGTCCGGCCCCTGCGCCAAACGTCCCGGATGGACCCCCGAAAATCTCCGCAACGCCGTGCTCGGTCGTTCGCATCGCTCCAAGCTGGGCAAGGCGCGCATCGTCGAGGCAATCACCCGCACCCGTGAGGTGCTGCAGGTTCCCGACGACTTCCTGATCGGCATCGTCCCCGGCTCCGATACCGGTGCCGTCGAGATGGCTATGTGGTCCATGCTCGGTCCCAAGCCGGTGCAACTCTTGGCCTTCGAAAGCTTCGGCAAGGATTGGGTGACCGACGTGGTCAAGCAGCTCAAGCTGCCCGCCGAAGTGCTCGACGCCCCATATGGCCAGCTGCCTGACCTCAGCAAGGTGCGCCCCGATGCCGACCTGGTCTTCACTTGGAACGGCACGACGTCTGGCGTACGCGTGCCCAATGCTGATTTCATCTCCGCCGACCGTGAAGGCATCGTCATTTGCGACGCCACTTCGGCGGCCTTCGCCCAAGACCTCGACTGGACCAAGCTCGATGCCGTGACCTTCTCCTGGCAAAAGGCGCTGGGCGGGGAAGCCGCCCACGGCGTGCTGGTGCTCTCGCCCCGCGCGGTAGCCCGCCTGGAGAGCTACACGCCCGCCTGGCCGATGCCCAAACTGTTCCGGATGACCAAGCCTAGCAAGGAAGGGGGGGGCGGCAAGGTTGCCCTCGACATCTTCGAGGGGGCCACCATCAACACGCCGTCGATGCTTTGCGTGGAAGATGCAGTGGACGCCCTGAAATGGGCCGAACAGATCGGTGGCTTGACCGAAATGCAACGCCGCGCCGACGCCAATCTCGGCGCGCTGGCCGAATGGGTGGACAAGACCCCCTGGGTGGCTTTCCTGGCCGCAGACCCAGCCAACCGCTCCAACACCTCGGTGTGCCTCAGTGTGGTCGATCCTCGCGTCACGGCCTTTTCCGACGACGCCCAGGCCGACTTCGCCAAGAAGCTGGCGGCGTCCCTGGAGAAAGAGGGTGTCGCCCTGGATATCGGCGGTTATCGCGATGCTCCTCCTGGTCTGCGCATCTGGTGCGGAGCCACGGTGGAGACCTCTGACGTTGAGGCCTTAACGCCCTGGCTAGACTGGGCCTTCGCCTCCACCCTGGAAGCTTTGCAAGCCGCCTAGGTGACTCATCGTCGCTCTGCGCGCTGTCCAATCCTTCCTCGCTGGGGGAGGACCGAACTCACAATTTCTCCGTAAGGAACTGATACATGCCCCGCGTTCTCATTGCCGACAAACTCAGCCCCGCCGCCATCGACATCTTCAAGCAGCGCGGCGTCGAAGCCGACGTCAAGACGGGCCTCTCCAAGGAAGAACTCCTCAAGATCATTGGCGATTACGACGGTCTGGCCGTCCGCTCAGCCACAAAAGCCGACAAGGACGTGCTAGCCGCTGGCGTGAACCTCAAAGTGATCGGCCGCGCCGGGATCGGGGTCGACAATGTCGATATCCCGGCGGCGACCTCACGGGGCATCGTCGTGATGAATACCCCCTTCGGTAACTCGATTACCACGGCCGAGCACGCCATCGCCATGATGTTCGCCTTGGCCCGC
>JANPNB010000036.1:0-3931 GCA_031427275.1 Alphaproteobacteria bacterium
CGTTCCATAGACAGTGTGATCCGCTGCATCGGTCGCACCAGGAAAAGATTCAGAGACAGAAAGACCAGCAGGCCCGCGATGCCGGCAACAAATACGGTGATGAGGACGAGACGCCAGAGATAGCCGCTGAGCGCTTTGCGCAGCTCGGTGTCGGGTGCCACCACCTCAATGAAGTCAGCCTTGCGGAATCGCGGCTCGGCAATCACCCGCACGGCGCGGCCGGGGCCGCCCATCAGGGTCTGGAACGGCGCCGTCAGCCAGGAGCCGGGGGCCTGGTGGCGCAGATCAACCAGATAGGGGGTTTGAACGCGACGGGGACCCTGGAGCACCAAGCGTCGCATGCCTTCAGACTGGATCGCTACCGTATCGACGCCCGCCACCGCCAGAAGCTGTGAGGAAAGCTGCGCACTAACCACGCGGTCAGGGGCCACCTCTGTGGCCAAGGACGCCAGCTCAGCAGCTCGAACCCGGTCCAACAACCACTGCTCTTCATAGGCTGCCAACGCGGGGGGAAGGATAAAGGCCCCGGCGAGGGCAATGTAAAAGCTGGTCAAGATCAGCAGGCGCGCAGAAAGGCCGCCCGGCCAGAAGAAGCGCCGTCCGGATCGTCGCAAGGACGTCAGGGGCTCAAGGGCGTCCGCCATAGCCTGTTCCGATAGGACATTGCGGGCCAGTAGGCTAGCCCACGCCAACGGCCTGCGACACGTTAGTATAGCCGTCAGCCCGCAAACCCGCAGCAAGATCGCGCCGAATACGCATCACCAAGCCTGCGCCGCCATAGACCAAGGCGGAATAGAGTTGCACGGCACTGGCCCCGGCCTTGATCCGTGCATAGGCTTGTTCCCCAGTGCCAATGCCGCCGACGCCAATGAGGATCAACCGACCTTGGTTGGCGTCATGGAACCGCCGCATCATGACTTGAGCGAGTTCGGTCAGAGGGGCACCGGATAAGCCGCCCGCTTGGTTGGCATACCGAGAGCGCAGCGTTGGGCGGCTGATTGTGGTGTTTGAGACAATGATCCCGGCTAGGCCGTTGGCACAGACGGTTTCGACAATGGCTTCGACCTCACCGTCATCGAGGTCTGGTGCAACCTTGAGAAACATTGGCACAATACCCGCAGGCGGAAAGCGATGGCGAACTTCGACGAGCCGACCAAGCAACTCCTCAAGCGCGGCCTTGGTCTGCAGGGCGCGCAGTCCAGGCGTATTGGGCGATGAGATATTGATCGTGAAGTAGCTGGCCAGACCCCAGAGGCGTTCCACACCAGTGACATAGTCGGCGATCCGGTCGCCGGCGTCCTTATTGGCTCCAATATTAGCCCCGATAATCCCAGGGCCACGATGGGATAAACGCTGAGCGAACGGTTCGAGGCCCTGATTGTTGAATCCCATGCGGTTGATAACCGCGCGGTCCTCGCTTAGCCGAAATAGCCGTGGCCTCGGATTTCCCACCTGGGCCAGGGGCGTGACGGTCCCGCACTCGACAAACCCGAAGCCCGCCGCCAGCATCGGGGCAAAGACTTCGGCGTTCTTGTCAAAGCCCGGCGCGAGGCCGACGCAATTGGGCAGGCTGAGTCCAGCAATCTGGGTTGCCAAGATAGGGTCGAGCGATCTGGCACGCGGGCCCATCCCCAAGGCCAGTCCGGTGATGGTCAGGCCGTGAGCATCCTCCGGATCCAGGACGTGGAGGCTCCGCGCGGCAATGTCGTGCAACAGGCTCAACGAAGGTTACCGAGAGCAGGAACGCCCGCCGGGTCTACCGCTACCGGACGGACGGCGAGGACGTCGGACAAAGCCAAGCTGGAATAAAGGTGTGGGAACAGATCTCCGCCGCGCGACGGTTCCCACTTGAGAGCCGGGCCGAGACTGTCGGCTTCGACCTCCAAGACCACAAGGTCTGCCTGGCTGGAGAAGTAGCGAAGTGCGGTTTCTGGGGCCTGAGGTCCAGTGGAGAAGTGGATATAACCGTCATGGAGATCGACGGCTGAACCTTCAAATGCACCCTTAGCCTTGGCGGCCTCCCATTCAGCACGGCCGAGGATTTTGTAGATTCTGCCCATGACTCACCGAATATCGCGGGGATAGAAGACACCGTCATAGGTCGGGTTCTGATCGCTATCTACGAAGAACACTGCGGCGGCTCCTGTCGGAAATCCGGTTTCCGCGCGGGAGATCGCAAAGACTGGCGCGGATGCCTGGACCAGCAAAGACACAGCCAACGCCTGTAGGCCTGGATTGTGCCCGATCAGGATGACGCAGTCCTGGTCGCGAACGGCTGCTAAGCCGAGGTCACGCACCGTATCGGGGTCGGCCAGATAAAGGCTGTCTTCGAAGCGTACCTCTGCGCCGGGAAAACTCTCAACCAGCGCTGCCCAGGTTTGCCGTGTGCGCAAGGCAGAGGACACAAGGGAAAGGGTCGGGATCAGACCCATATCGGCCAAGTGACGCCCCATGGCGGCGGACTCTGTGCAACCCTGGTTCGACAAAGGTCGATCAAAGTCGTCACCGCTGGCGCTATCGCGCTGCGCGTCGCCGTGTCGCATGAGGATCAGTCTGTGCATGGTCGCTCCATGGCCATATGCCCTCATAACCAGAACCGGCCAGAACGCGAAGCGGTTGACAGGCCATGAGCTTGGCGGTCCAAGCGGGACCAATGTCAAACCCTGCGACGCCCTCAGCGCAATTCGAGACGAACGGTGGAACTTGGCGGTTCCCGGCCGATCAGCCCTTACGCCTGCAGGCCGGGGGATCGCTAGCCCCCCTGGAGATCGCTTACAACACCTACGGCACTCTAAATGCCGACAAGTCCAATGCCGTGCTGATCTGCCACGCCTTGACCGGCGATCAGTATGTGGCCTCGACTCACCCGGTTACCGGAAAGCCTGGCTGGTGGACCCGGGTGGTCGGCCCCGGCCTGCCGCTCGATCCCCACCGCCACTTCATTATTTGCGCCAATGTGATCGGCGGCTGCATGGGTTCGACCGGGCCAGCCTCGACCAATCCGGCGACGGGGCAACCCTATGGCCTAGCCTTTCCGATGATCACCATTGCCGACATGGTTCGCGCCCAGGCCATGCTGATAGAGGCCATGGGCATTGAGACACTGTTTTCGGTGGTGGGCGTATCGATGGGTGGCATGCAGACCCTGCAATGGGCGGCCGATTATCCAGAACGCCTGTTCTCGGCCATCTGCATCGGCACCGCCGCGCGGCACTCGGCCCAGAATATCGCCTTCCACGAGGTTGGTCGCCAAGCAATTATGGCCGATCCGGATTGGCGCGGCGGGGCCTATGAAGCCGCCGGTGTTCGCCCTGAAAAGGGCCTGGCCGTCGCGCGCATGGCGGCCCACATCACCTATCTGTCGGAGACGGCGCTACAACGGAAGTTCGGGCGCGAACTGCAGCGCGACGGCCTGTCATGGGGGTTTGATGCCGATTTCCAGGTTGAGAGCTATCTGCGCCATCAAGGGACCAGCTTCGTCGATCGATTTGACGCCAATTCCTATCTCTATATTACCCGCGCTCTGGATTACTTCGACCTAGCTTCGGCCTATGACGGGGTCTTGGCCCAGGCCTTTGTGAAGTCGCGGCATGTCCGGTTTTGCGTCCTGTCTTTTTCGTCGGACTGGCTCTATGCGACCGCCGAGAGCCGCGACATTGTCCGGGCTTTGAACGCCGCCGGGTGCCGCGCCAGCTTCGCCGAGATCAATACGGACAAGGGCCACGACGCTCTATTCTTAGATGAGCCGGCCCTGGACAGCGCCCTGCGGGGGTTTCTGGCCGCGGCGGCAGAAAAGCGGGGCATTGCATGATCGCCCGGCGGGAAGACTTTGCCGAGATCCTGCGGCTGGTGACGCCCGGTGCCCGGGTGCTGGACGTCGGCTGCGGCGAGGGCGAACTGCTGGAACTGTTGACCCGTGAAAAGGGCTGCG
>JANPNB010000037.1:0-2245 GCA_031427275.1 Alphaproteobacteria bacterium
CACAGGTAGCTTCGTTATTGCCATGGTCCTGGTGCATGCAGATCGGGATATGCGGATACATCTCTGCCAGGGCATCGATCAGGTGTTTCAGCACAATGTCGTTGGCGTAACTGCGCGCGCCCCGGCTGGCCTGGATGATCACCGGCGCATCAACAGCATCGGCCGCCTCCAGGATCGCCAGACCCTGTTCCATATTGTTGATATTGAAGGCTGGCACGCCATAGCCCTGCTCGGCGGCGTGATCCAAGAGTTGTCTTAAAGTGACCCGGGCCATGTTCAGCGCTCCAACAAACTGTTCTATTTCGACAAGGCGGCCACACCGGGCAGCACTTTGCCTTCCATCCATTCAAGAAACGCGCCGCCAGCGGTTGAGACGAAGGTGAAGTCGTCGGCGCAGCCAGCTAGGTTCAAGGCCGCGACTGTATCACCTCCACCGGCCACTGCCACCAATTCTCCGGCCTTGGCCAGAGCGGCTGCGTGATGTGCCACCGCCACCGTGGCCTTGTCGAAAGGTGGCATCTCAAACACGCCTAGTGGGCCGTTCCAGATCAGGGTCTTGCTGTTACTGATTGCCCGGCAGAGACGCTCTACGGTTTCTGGTCCAGCATCCAAGATCCGCTCATCTTCATCGACTTCACCCAGGCCGCGCACGCGCGCTGCTGCACCAGGTGCCATCTTCTCGGCCACCACAATGTCCAACGGCAGGAACAGTTTACAGTTGTTCTGACCGGCCAATCTGATGATATCGCGTGCGGTCTCTGCCAGATCCTTCTCGCAATAGGAGGCCCCAACATCGTGACCCTGGGCATAGAGGAAGGTGTTGGCCATGCCGCCGCCTATCGCCAGCTTGTCGAGCTTGGTCACCAGATTTCGCAGCAGGTCGAGCTTGGTCGAGACCTTCGATCCGCCGACGATGCCAATCACGGGGCGTTGCGGTCGGCCAAGCGCGGCGTCCAGGGCCGTCAGCTCCAGCCGCATCTGTTCGCCTGCGTAAGACGGCATCAGGTGCGCCAGGCCTTCAGTGGAGGCGTGGGCGCGGTGTGCCGCCGAGAACGCATCGTTCACATAGAGGTCGCCGTTCTCGGCCAGAGCGCGGGCAAAGGTGGGATCATTCTTTTCTTCGCCTGGATAGAACCGCACGTTCTCGAGCAGCAACACATCGCCCGTCGCCATGGCCGCAACCGCACTTGCCGCGTCTTTGCCGACACAGTCCGGCGCAAAGGCCACTGGGCTTCCTAAGACCCTGGCCAAGGCCAATGCGATGGGGGCCAGGCTCATCTCGGCCACGAACTTGCCCTTGGGCCGGTCGAAGTGAGCCAACAGGATGATCTTTGCCCCACCGGCCCGCAGCTTTTCGATGGTCGGAATGGCAGCTCGCAAGCGCGTGTCGTCGCTCACATGACCATCGGCCATGGGCACATTGAAGTCCACCCGCACCAGGGCGCGTTTGCCGGCGAAGTCAGCGTCGTCGAGGGTGCGGAAGGTCATAGCTTAAAGAAGTTTGGCCATGGCGAGTGCCGTGTCGCTCATCCGCGTGGAGAAGCCCCATTCGTTGTCATACCAGCTGAGCACGCGACCGAGGCCCCCATCGATGACTTGGGTCTGGGCCAAGGCCGCCGTCGAAGACGCTGCCACATGGTTGAAGTCGATGGATACCAGCGGCTCGTCCGTCACGGCCAAGACGCCCTTCAGCGGTCCATTGGCGGCGGCGATCAGGGCGGCGTTGATCTCCTCCTTGGTGACCGATCGACCAGGTACCCAGGTCAGGTCAACCACCGAGACATTGGGCGTTGGCACACGGATTGACGAGCCGTCCAGCTTGCCAAGCAGTTCCGGGATCACCAGACCCAGCGCCTTGGCCGCACCCGTGGAGGTTGGGATCATCGACATGGCAGCGGCGCGGGCCCGGTAGAGATCGGAGTGCATGGTGTCCAGCGTCGGCTGGTCGCCGGTATAGGAATGGATCGTCGTCATATAGCCGCGCTCAATCCCAGCAAGTTCGTGCAGCACCTTGGCGATCGGAGCCAGGCAATTGGTGGTGCAGGATGCGTTGGAGACGATAAGGTCGGCCGCCGTCAGGGTCTGATGGTTCACCCCGTAGACAATGGTCTTGTCGGCATCGGTGCAGGGCGCAGACACCAGCACGCGCTTGGCCCCGGCGGCCAGGTGAGCGCTGGCCTTTTCCTTGGTGGTGAACAGACCCGTGCATTCCAGGGCGATATCGATGCCCAGGTCCTTGTGCGGC
>JANPNB010000038.1:0-3402 GCA_031427275.1 Alphaproteobacteria bacterium
AGCTCAAACGCGGAGACTTGCTGAACGCTGCGCGCGGGCAAGGTTAGGGTACGCCTGACGGAGACAACCGGCGTCGCGCCGCTGCGCAAACAAGTCAGCTCCAGTTCAACCTCGGTCCCGTCGGCGGTTTCGTTGGTGAGATGCAACGCCAGTCCATTGACCCCCTCATCCGTCACCGCAACCTGGACCGATCCAAAGGCACGTTTTAACGCGTACCAGGCAGGCTTCGGCTCGCCTTGACTATCAATCACGCCCCATCCGGCACCGGCCATCACGTCCTGAAACGTCCAGACCAACCCGCCCGCGCAAGCCGAGGCACCGCGCCGCCACTCGGCAAACACCTGCTCCATGACGTCGCCGGTAACCGCGCAGGATAAATCGCGGTAAAGCCGTGGGTTCGAACCCCGTACATTCTTGGGGTCGGAGCCGTAGATCAGGCCAAGATAGTGATCGCGCACATCGGCAAAGTCCCAGTCGGCACCTAGATCTCTTGGCACCAACAGGGCCAGGTCGGCGGCGACATCGCCCGATGGCTGCGGCAGATTGGCAAACGCCAAGCACTCCGATGCAAATCGGACCTTGGCGCGCCGCGCATCTTCCAAGGGGCGCATATAGGCCCCGACCCCGTAATAGTGCCCCACGCCCTCATCGACGACAAAGGGCAGGCCGCCGCCACTCGGAGAGTTGACCACATAGGGTAGATCAGGCCGCCACGCCTGGCTTACCGATGGCAGTATCTCGTCAAACAGCGGGCTCGCCCAGGTCTCGGGCTTCATGCCCATCATGGCCGCCTGTTGCTGGACCTCGCTGCCCCCGCAGAGGACAGCTAAGCAGGGTGACAGCTGGGTCGCTGAGAGAAACTGCGCGGCTTCCCGGGTGCAAGTCTCGGCAAACTCTGGATCACTGATCGGATAGTCGAAATTGGCGAACATGAAGTCCTGCCAGACCAATAGGCCCAATGCATCGCAGAGCTCGTAAAAGGCCGGGCTTTCATAGACTCCCGTCCCGCTCATCCGCAGCATGTTCATGCCACTGTCCCGCGCGAGCCGCAGCAAGGGCTCATAGGCCTCGCGATCACCTGACATCGCTATCGGATCGAGGCTGGTCCACCCAGCACCGCGACAGAAAATCGGGACGCCATTAACAAGCAACCCAAAGCCTTTGCCGTCATCCCCGCGATCCACCTGCAAGCTGCGAAAACCTGTTCGGCCCAGCGAGATTTCCTGGTCATCCACTTCAACGCTAACCGAATAAAGCGGCTGATCCCCATGAGTGTGCGGCCACCACGGTCGAATGCCACTGAGGGTCATCGTGCCGCCAAACCCACCCCCCGGCAGCCTCGACAAGGCCATGCGGCGCCCGTCGCAGACCAAGACCGGCGGCTGTAAAGCTCCATCAAGGACAACCTTCGCTGTCAATACACCTCGGCGGCTTTCAAAGCCTGACTTGATATCGAACTCACCCAGGGTGGCTGCACCAAGCGGCAGGCAACCTATCGGCCGCCACGGCCCGACAATATCAACTTCCGGGGTCCAACCCGGCATCCGACCCATCAAAGTGGTTCGAACCAAGCGCAGTCCCTGTCGTGGGATCATCCGGGGCCGCCATTTCGCGCGTGGACCCTTAACCTCCAGCACCGGGTTGAGCGCCCGAAAACAGATCCATAGCGCATGATCGCCATCCAACTGGACTTCGACATCATGGGCCAGAAACATTGAGCGCGAGGTCAAAATCAGTCGATCATCGCACCAAACCTCTGCGAGAGTTGCCAAGCCCGCAAACCTCAGCAGATGCGCGCCGTGCCCCCTTAGATGGCCCCGATACCAGACGTCTTGATCATCCAGACCGTGATAGTCCTGCCCGTTGCGACGCAGAGCCTCGGCTGCGGTGCCAGGGACGACCGCTGGAATCCAGGGGCTCAGTGATCGCGCTTGTCCGGGATCAGCGCACTGGGCGCTCTCACTAAACGCCAACCACCAATCTGATATAGCGCTTTGCTCAGATCGCCCAGATTCTGGCTGAGCCACGATTTTTAGCCCTTCATTGGGCTCGCGCCCCAGCTCTGGGTCAAAGCCGCCATAAGCTCGTCATAGGCATTCACCGCAGGCTCTAGCGCCAGCGGCAAACCTTCGAATTTTTTCCGGGCGCAGGCGCGGGCAAGCTGAAACTGACTGGCCTTGGCCGTTTCCGCGATCTGAGTTGCAGCGGCCACACCCGGCGCATCCGGCCGACCTTCCAACCAGGCTAAATGGCTGGCCAGAAGCTCAAAATTGGCCCCGAACTGCCTCAAGGTATTGAAGGCAAATAGGTGGAAATAGCCAGGCTCGCGCATCGAAACGGCTTCAGCCAGTTGTGGCGATAGCGCTTGGAATGCCCGCAATGGATTGTCTCGTGGCCGTCGCCCAAGGTGCCGAGTCAGAATTTCCCCAGCCAATTTTCGATCCGCGCTAAAAGCTACTACAGGAAACTTGATGAATTCGACATAGGGTAAAAAGGGCGTCGCCGCATCCCCGTAACCGTTGAAAACCCCATCATAGTCTGAGCCCTCTAGCAGGTGATAACCAGGACCATGGAAGTACTCAAGGCGACGTCCAGCCCGATCTAAGCGGTTGATCGCAATCGTCGTTTTTCCGTGGCTAAGGCGATAGGATAAACCCTGGGTGTCCGGCAGGAAGTAGCTGTCCACCTCAACTAGACTCAAGCGCCCGCGCGCCAGCTGAGCATCCACATGTGCAGCGACATCATCAAAAATCGCGAGTTCCTGCACGATGATGCCGAACAAAGCTTCGATGTCCTCTGCCGGAGGTTTGGCAAAAGTAAATTGGTCACCCTCGAAGTCCTGAGTAACAGCAAACCCAAATGCCGCCTCTGGAACCAAGCCTGCCGCATTCAGCACCTCAACCCAGAGATCAGAGTAACAATTGCTCTCCGTCCAGACCCGGTCAGGACCATGCAGGACATGCTTGGAGTAGGCCAGTGGGTCGAGAGCGGGGAATATGGCTGGACCCACGCTCACCCCCAAAGGGTCTTGCGAACCGACTTGGGCCATAGGCTGATATCCAGACCATGGTGTTTGAGCAGGGCCAGGGCGATGCGATCCATGCCAAACCCCGTACAAGCGGTCTGGGACACGCCGCCGTCATGCGTGTGAATGCCCCAAGTCTCCCCGAAATGGTCCTGATGGTAGTTAAAGCTCATAACGGCGGTAGGTCCCGCCGGATTGGCAATTGGAACCAGCAGTTCGAACTTTAGCTGCTGTTCGCGCTGGCCGACTTTCATCAACCGTCCGCCACGACCAAAAAATGGATCATTGGCCAAGTCTATCTGAAGCGGCAGACCTATAGACTCGATCATCATAGGTCCGCGTTTCAACCACCCCTCGCGAAAGGCAACGACTTCTTC
>JANPNB010000039.1:0-2481 GCA_031427275.1 Alphaproteobacteria bacterium
GGGCGAGAGGGCAAGGCCCCGAAGGTTTGCGCCACCAGATCGGTGGCTTTCTCGACACTGATGTCACCCACGACGATCACCTCAATGGCACCCGTATTGAGGTGTGGCGTGAGCAACGCCTGGAACATGCTGAGTTTGGCACCTGAGATCGCCTCACGACTTGGGAAGGTCCAGCGGGGGTCCTGGTCGTGGAGAAGGCCCGACAAATCACGGGCCAAAACGCCAGAGTCGGTGGCCTCGTATTGATCGTGGATGCTCTTGCCGGCCCGTTTGATCCGCTCGAAGGCTTCAGGACGCCAACCGGGCTCAGCTAGATAGGCGCTAAGGACTTGAAGTTGGACATCGAGATCGGCTGGCCGGGTTTCGCCGGTCAAGACGAAGGCATCATCAGTGATCGAGAAGCGACCGCCATAGACCCGCGATGCCAAGACACGCTCCATATCCTGGGCGTCGATCTGCCTCAGACCCCCCTCCATGAACGCGTTGGCGGCCCAGGCGAGGCTGGCTTGATCACGGGGCAAGACGGTGCGGCCAGCCCCGATATTGACCCGCACCAGTACCTCATCGTCTTTGAACTTGGTGGGTTTGACCGTTAGCCGCACGCCATTGGAAAAGCGCAAGAAGGTGGCGTCGAGATCGACAATCGACTTGGTGTCGATGACCTCGCCGGGTGGGCCAAAGGAGGTGTAGGGCCAAGCCACGACGGCATTTCCAGTGGCCGGCTTTACCGCGACGGCGGCGGACGCCGTGTAGGCAGCAAGCAGCGTGGCTTCACCGCCCTCGACAGCCTTGGGTGAGGTCATGAAGATGAGCGGGCCTTGGCCTTTGAACAGGGGCCTCAGCTCGCTGGCGATGGCCTCAGGGCGAAGGCCCTTAACTGCGGCCTCGAAGGCGGCGAGCTCGTCGGCCGGGCTGGTGACCACGCGGTCGTCAGCGACGGCGTCGGTGATTTCTCCAGCCAGATCAGATGGCGTGCGCGTCGCCGCCGCCGAGACGCTGGCCTTCAATCCGGCACGAAGCTCCTCAATCTCGCGGTCGAGTTCGACCTGACTGACGCCGTATTGCGCCAGGCGGCGCACCTCTTGTTCGGCTCCAGCAAGCGCGGGTTTCCAGTCTGCGGCGTCGGCATTGATCACCACGACGGTGACATCGGCGGCGTGGAACTGAGGTGCCTCAAAGGCTCCCGCGCTGAGAAAGGCGGGGTTCTGGCCGCGAGACAACGCCTGGAGGCGGCGGTTCAAGACCGAGAAGCCGAGCCGCTGGAGCAATTCCTTTTGGCGCGTGGCTCCTGTGTCGGGGGAAAGGTCGGGCGCCCGAACCCAGGCGATTTGGATCGAGAGCCCTGCGCCCGGTTCAATCTTAAGCTTGGCCTGCGGTTTGCGAGACCGCACGGCACCCAACTCGGGGTCGGCTCCGGCTGGTCCGCTGCCCACCCAATCGCTAAACCGCGCCTTGATCTTGGCCTCCATGACAGCGGGGTCGAAGTCGCCTGTCGCCACCAGGGTCGCGCGTTCAGGGCGGTAGTAACGGCGGTAGAAGTCAGTAATCTGACTGGCAGGGGCGGTCTTGAGCACATCTACCTTGCCGATCGGCAGTCGCAGGGGCGGGCGTTGGCCAGCCAACAGGAAGGCCAAACGGTCTTGGTAGATCCGGTAGCCAGGCGTGTCGCGCGCGCGCTCTTCGGAGAGCACGACCCCGCGCTCGCGGTCCACGGCGGCGGGCTCAAGGGTCAGATTGCTGGCCGCCTCGCGCAGCAGCATCAGGGAGGTGTCGACCGTCTCGTCGTCTGAGCGGGGCAGGTCGAGCCGATACTGGGTTTGCTCGAAGTCGGTGGAGGCATTGGTGTCAGCCCCGAAGGCTAGGCCCAAACGCTCCAGGATCTTGATCATCTCACCTTCGGGCACGGCTTTGGAGCCGTTGAAGGCCATGTGCTCCAGGAAGTGGGCTAGGCCCTGTTGTGCGTCGGTCTCCATGAGTGAGCCAGCGTCGATCTGCAGCCGCAGCGCCGACTGGCCGGGCGGGGTGGTCTGGCGACGGATGGCATAGCGCATGCCGTTGGGCAGAGCGCCGAACCGGGTGTCCGGGTCGGCCGGAAGGTCAGAATGGGCCTGGGGCCATTCGCCGACGTCGAGCTTGGCCGGTTTGGTCAGCGCCGGGACGTGAAGCTTCGGCAGCGAGACCTTGGGTAGGGAAAACCCGGATAGTCCAAGAGCCACAGCCACCGCAAGGGCCGGGCGCATCCATCGAAACATGAGACAATCCGCTGAAGTCTAACTGAGCCGCCACCATGGCCTGCGCCTTGTGGCGGCGGCAAGGCGTTCCGTTCCTCCCCCACAGGGCCTACGGGATTCACACATTTGCTTCGTTGGTAGCGAGGATGAAGCCTGTGAGTGTGGCGGCGAAGCGTTCCCATCCCTTGGCCATGGTCTTGGGACCAGGTGGTTTTCCGTAGCAGTTCCAGCCTCCGTATCGGGCTACGAC
>JANPNB010000040.1:0-7235 GCA_031427275.1 Alphaproteobacteria bacterium
GCCCGCCCCGCTCACCACGGCAACTGCAGTGTTCGGCGGCTTGGTCTCGACCAAGGCCTTGACCGGACGCGGCCACAGCATGCGGATCGCCGCCGCCAACAGCACCACCGCCACAATCGGCTTGTAGAACTCCCCAGGCAAATGCGCCCGGCCCGCCAAGAAGGCCGCCGGCACCGCACCCACAACAAAGGGGATCAACAGCTTTCCATTGAACTGCCCAGCCCGCACAAACCGAAAGGTCGCAAAGCTGGCAACCAGAATATTCAGCACCAACGCGGTCGGCTTCATCGTCGTCGGAGCCACCGAAAACAGCGCCATAATCGCCAAATAGGCCGAAGCGCCCGCATGCCCAACCGAGGTGTAGAGCGCGGCACCAAGCATCATAAGCACAGCGATGGCGGCGATGGTGGTGGGGTCCATTGGTCCGACTTCTATTTAGGATTTGTGTCCGTTGAGGACTCGCGACTACTTGCCCGTAATCTTTTCGTAGATACCCAGCACATCGACGCCAACGAGAGCCAATACGACGACCACGGCAAGCAAGATCGCTGTGTAAATCATGTTGGCAGCAATCGATTGATAAACGGAACCCCAGAAAGAGCCGCGGAGAGCCGTCTCGACGATGTTCGACTTAGCATCTGCAATCGCACCATCGGCAAATTCCACCAGGACCCCTGATGCTTGAGTTTCATAAGTCGCTATCGTCTGCTCGGTGAAAGCGCTGACATAGGTGGCAATCTCATCAACCGTCGGGTCGCGACTATTCGCGTTTTTGAAGTTCACAATCCATTCGCGCTTTGCGTCTTTATATATAGCCCATAGGCTATGTACCCCTGAATACGATTGTCGCCTTGATAGACGAACCGGTCATAGAGCGGGTTATGAGTCACTTTTTCGATTGCGGCAGCACCTTGGGCGCGTGCGTGAGGGCCTCGCGAATCGCAGTGTTCGCCTTCCCAGACGCCGACCGGAAGGCATCGTCGGACATCACACGTGCCGAGAACTGCCCACTAGATGAGCTGCGAAACGTACCGCCATCGCGGCCCCTTTTGCCAACGACATAAAATTGGACGTCGGGATTGCGGACGGTGCTGTTGGGTCTTTTCAATTCCAATTCCACCTCCTGAGTGAATTCAATATAGCCACAGAATGCTTCAGTGCAACATTCACGCAGGTTACCCGCATTGATCCCCGCCCCCAACCCGCTACAACAACCACATGCCCGATGGTGAGACCAAGCAGGCCAAGGCCCCGCAAGCAGACGCCAAGTTCGGGCGCGGGTTCCTCTATGACATTTGGTATTTCGCCGCGCTCTCCACTGACCTGAAGCCCGGCAAGCTGCAACGCTATGAGTTGCTCGGCGAACCCGTCCTGCTCGGCCGCGACCGCAAGGGCCAAGTCTACGCCCTGCGCGATATCTGCCCGCACCGTGCGGCACCACTCTCGGCCGGCAAGCTGGTCGCTGAGGCTGATGGCAATCAATCGGTAGAGTGCCCCTATCACGGCTGGCGGTTTGGCACTGACGGGGTTTGTGCTGCGATTCCCTCCCTGGTCGAGGACCAAGAGCTGGACATCTCCCGCATCCGCGTGCGGCGTTATCCGGTGGCGCAGAGCCAGGGCATGGTGTTCATCTGGATCAGCTCTGATCCGCGTTTCGCGGGCGACCCGCCCGAGCCCCCGCCTACCTTCGCAGGTGTCGTGGGCGCAGGCCCAAAATTCGTCGACCGCATGGATTTTGACGCCCATATCGACCACGCCTGCGTCGGCCTGATGGACCCCACCCATGCGCCCTATGTCCACGGCCAGTGGTGGTCACGCAAGGCCAAGGGCCAGCACGACAAGGCCAAGACCTTCGCTCCCAGCGAACGCGGCTTCGTGATGACCCGGCATCCCCCGTCGAAGAGCAACCGCCTCTACGCGTTGTTTGGCGGTGACCCACAGACCGAGATCACCTTCGCCATTCCTGGCCAGCGGTGGGAGCACGTTCAGATCGGGAAATACCAGGTGCTGGCCCTCACCTGCCTGACGCCGGTGACCGAAACCAAGACCCGCATCACCCAGATCGTCTGGACTGATCATTGGGTAGCGACCCTCCTCTGGCCGTGGTTTGCCCGCGTCATCCGGGTGTTCCTGCATCAAGACGGCGACATGGTGAACCTGCAGAACCAAGGTCTGAAATACGACCCGTCCCTGCTTTGGATCGACGATGCTGATCGGCAGGCGAAATGGTATCAGGCGCTCAAACGCGAATGGATCGCCAGCCGCAGAGACAAGCGGGCCTTTGCCAATCCGGTTGAGCCTGGCATCCTGCGTTGGCGCAGCTGACGGAGCCCCACCCATGCCGACCTTTGTCTCCGACGACCTGACCTTGGCCTATGACGATCTGGTGCCTCAGGGCGGCCATGAGCGCACCGTTGTGCTGGTCCACGGCTTTGCGTCCAATCGCAATGAGGGCTGGAAGCGGACCGGCTGGTATCAGGCCTTTGATCGCCGCCGCGTTCGCATGGTGGCACTCGACCAACGCGGCCACGGCGAGAGCGCCAAACCCCACGAGGCTTCAGCCTATGAACGCGCCAAGCTGGCTGGTGACCTGATCAACCTGCTTGATCATCTGGGCCTGGGTCAGGTTGACCTGTTCGGATATTCCATGGGCTCACGCACAGTGCTGGCTGCGGCTCTGGCCGATCCCGGCCGGGTCAATAACCTGATCCTCGGCGGCGTCGGCGCGACCATGATCAAGGAACGCGCCGCACCGCCCGGCAATCCCATGGCCGATGCCATGCTGGCCGATGACCCCGCCACCGTCACCGAGCCGATGCTGAAAAGCTTCCGTCAATTCGCCGACGAACAGGGCGAGGACCGCGCCGCGCTAGCCGCCGCGTCGGCCGTCAAGAACCCGCCCTGGGATGTAGCGGAACTTGGCACCCTGCAAATGCCGGTCTTGGTGGTCACCGGCCAGCGCGACGAACTGGCCGGCGACGTCGAGGCGCTCGCCACGGTCTTCCCCTATGGCCAAGCCAAGATCCTACCCGGCTGCGACCACTTCAACGCCATCCCCCACGGCCTGACCAAAGCCGCGGTGTTCGATTTCCTAGACGGCGTCGAAGACGACCCCTGGGGCCGGTAAGAACTGGCAACTCTAACTCCCTCCCCTTTATGGGGAGGGAGGAAAACTCACCTAATCCTTCGGCCCCATATTATACGCCCCGCCCTTGGCCAGCGCCGTGCGATAGGCCGGGCGGTCCTGGAACCGCTTCACCCAGGCGGCAATATTCGGATACTGCGCGCCCATCCCAAAGGCATTCATCACCTCACCCACAAAGCTCATCTGCGCGTCGGCAGCTGAGAATTCTCCAAGCAAGTAATCCTTCCCAGCCAAGGATTTCTCCACATAGCCCAGGTGATTGGCGATCTCGCTCTGGATGCGTGGGTGCAAGCCAGCTCCGGCTTCACCCAAACGCATCACATACATGTTCAACATCAGGGGCAGCATGGCCGAACCCTCGGCATAGTGCAGCCATTGCAGATAGGTCTCGTATTCCGCTGTTCCGGGCTTGGGGGCCAGCTTCCCGCCACCCTGATGGCGCACGATATAGTCGATGATCGCGCCGGACTCGATGATGGTCGCGCCATTGTCGGTGATCACCGGCGACTTGCCGAGCGGATGCACAGCCACCAGTTCCGGCGGGGCCAAATTCGTCACGGCGTCACGGGCGTAATTCTTGATCTCGTAGGGCGCGCCCAACTCTTCCAGAATCCACAGAATGCGCTGCGAGCGCGAATTGTTGAGGTGATGGACGACGAGCATGATGATCTCCTGATGCGTGACTTGACCTACCGATCCAGGTGACGCCCGGCAAGCTTCCCTGTAGTCGTCAGCAGATGTTGATCCTGCCCGACCTCGTTGCGACCCTGCGCACCGCTGCCCACCAAGCTCAGGCGCTGGTCGCTGAGCTTAAAGCCGCCGTGGCCAGTCAGGTTACCCGCGACGGCCGACTGGACCGCGCCGTGCTGGACGCTGAGCAGCACATCGCCCACGGCCTGGCCTGGGCCGCGGCCTATGCCGAGACGCTAAACCAAACCGCCACCTGGGCCGCAGCTCTGGACGCCCGGGGCAAGCTCGGTGAGGCCGAGGCCTTGCCCGCGCAGCTCCTGGCTTTTGAATATCTCAGCCAACTGGTCGGCGGCATCCCCATGAACCAGGGCGAGATATTCCGTCCCGGCGATCTGGATGTCGAGGCGGCCAACCTCCAAGCCCTTATTGTCACGCTGCGGCCCGGCGCGACCCAAGCGGTCAAATCTCGCATTGTCGAGCTGCTGGCCCTAGCCCAAGGCAAACCCGCCCTCGAAGCCAGTGGTCTAGACGACACCCTCGATCAGATCGCCGCGCAGTTCACAGCCTTCGCCGCCGCCAAGATCACCCCCTTCGCCCACGGTTGGCATCTCCGTGACGAACTGATCCCGCTGGAACTCTTGCAGGACCTCGCCGACCTCGGCGTGTTTGGCCTCACCATGCCAGAGGCCTACGGCGGATCGGGCCTGGGCAAGACCGCTATGTGCGTAGTCTCCGAGGCCCTCTCGCGCGGCTGGATCGGCACAGGGTCGTTGGGCACCCGCAGCGAGATCGCCGCCGAACTGATCCTGGCCCACGGCACGCCTGATCAGAAGGATCGGTTCCTCACCAAGATCGCGTCGGGTGAGATCATCCCCACCGCCGTATTCACTGAGCCCACCTCCGGCTCCGACCTGGGGTCACTGAAAACCCGCGCGACACTCGACGGCGAAACATGGCGGGTCACTGGGGCCAAGACCTGGATCACCCACGCCGCCCGCGCCGATGTCATGACCCTGCTGGTCCGCACCGATCCAGCATCCAAAGACCACCGCGGTCTCTCGATGTTTCTGGCGGAGAAGCCGCGCGGCACAGCAGCTGATCCCTTCCCGGCCCCCGGCATGAGCGGCTCTGAGATCGCCGTGATCGGCTACCGTGGCATGAAGGAATATGAGCTGGCCTTCGACGACTTCGAGGTCGCAGGCACCAATCTACTGGGCGGCCAATCCGGCCAGGGCTTTGCCCAACTCATGGCCACCTTCGAAAGCGCCCGCATCCAGACCGCCGCCCGGGCTATCGGCGTCGGCCAGGCCGCCCTCGATGTGGCGCTCTCCTACGCCCTAGAACGTCGCCAGTTCGGACAACCCATCGCCAACTTCCCCCGCGTGGCAAATAAGCTGGCCATGATGGCCGCCGAGCTGCTGGGCGCCCGCCGCCTGGCCTGGTTCGCCGCCCGCGCCAAGGACGAGGGCCGCCGCTGCGATCTTGAGGCCGGCATGGCCAAGCTGGTCGCCGCCCGCATCGCGTGGGCCTGCGCCGACAATGCGGTTCAGATCCACGGCGGCACCGGCTTTGCCGTTGAACAACCGGTCAGCCGCCTGCTGGCCGACGCGCGCATCCTAAATATCTTCGAAGGCGCGGGCGAAATTCAGGCCCAGGTCATCGCGCGGCGGCTGTTGGACGGCGGAAATTGAGCTAAGGAAGAGGCATGGACGTTTTCACCTTCCTGATCCCGGCCGCCCTCATCGGGGTCACGCTCACCCTGTTTGCGGGACTTTTCGCGCTGTTCAAAGGCGGCGACTTCGGGCGGTCCTATTCCAACAAGTTGATGCGCCTGCGGGTCCTAATGCAAGCCATTGCCATCGCGGTCTTGATGGCTGGTGTCTGGTGGCACAACCGGCCGCACTAAACCCCCGCCATCTCCGCGATAATCCTCAGCGCCGCAGTTTGCGGATCATTGGCCGCCGTGATTGGTCGTCCGCAGACAATGTGCGACGCCCCTGACGCCAAGGCCTCTGCCGGCGTCGCCACCCGGGCCTGATCGTTCTTGGCCGCCCAGTCGGGGCGCACGCCGGGCGTCACCACTAGGAAGTCCTTGCCACCGATGGCGCGAGCCAAAGCCGCCTCCTGAGGGCTGGCGATCACCCCGTCACATCCGGCGTCCACCGCCTGATGAATGCGCCGCTCCACCAACTGGGCCGCCGTCTCGCCAAAGCCCATCTCCACCAAGTCGGCGTCCGACAGGCTGGTCAGCACCGTCACCGCCAAGACCTTCAGGCCCGAGCGTCCACGCCCGCGCACCGCAGCGCTCATCACCTGCGGCTCACCGTGCACGGTCAGGAAATCACAGCCCGCATCTGCCAGCACCGCAGCTGACCTCTGCACCGTCGCGCCGATATCGTGCAGTTTCCAGTCCAGGAACACCTGCTTACCTTGACCCTTTAGCTCATGAGCCAGACCCATGCCGCCCCCCGTGGCGAACAGTTCTAAGCCCACCTTGTAGAAGCTGATGGCGTCGCCCAGAGTCTCCACCACAGCTCGTGCCTCGGCCACAGTTGGCAGGTCCAGCGGCACGATTAGACGCGGGTCGGCCTTCACGGCCAATTCGGCAGCGAGCAAGGTCATGGCAAAACTCTCCGGTCGTGGAGTCGGCGGGAACAACAAATTGGGCTAAGAGCCAGCCATGAGCCCGCAAGACTTCGCCGTCAACTTCTTCATCGCCCTCTTCGCCCTGATCGATCCAATCGGCAATGTCCCGCTGTTCGCTGCGGCCACCAACGGCGTGCGCGGTCGCGAATCGCGGCTGATCGCGGCCTATGTGGCGCTGTTCGTGCTGGTGTTCCTGACCTTCTTCTATTTCACCGGTCTAGCGCTGTTGGAGTTCTTCGGCATCTCCCTGCCTGCCTTCAGGATCGCCGGCGGCATCATCCTCTTCTTGATGGGCCTGGAGATGGTCCGCGACGACTTCACCTCCAAATTTGAAAGCGACAAGAAACCCACCAAGGGTTCCACCACCGCCCAGGCACGCGCCAAGTTCGAGCAGATGATCGTGCCCTTCGCCATGCCCCTACTGATCGGCCCCGGCGCGATCTCGACCGTGATCATCTATGCCAGTGAGGCGAAGGCTTACGGCCCGACGGGTCTTGGCGTCGGCATGGGTGTCATCTCGATCATTGCGCTCTCCACCATGCTCAGCTTTTGGGCCAGCCCGCTGATCTCCAAGCTGCTGGGCAAGATCGGCCTGACCATTGTGGTGCGCGTTCTGGGCCTGATCCTCTGCGCCATGGCGGTTCAGTTTGTTCTGATTGGCATCGCTGACTCCACCAGCGGCGTGATCTTGAAAAAGGCGTCAGCGCCTTATGCGGAGTCTCACTAAAGCAGGCGCGACCTTATCGTCTGGCTC